>NZ_JAFMZG010000026.1:0-14776 GCF_049132125.1 Pseudomonas sp. NFX5 | reverse complement strand
GCTCCCGATAGCGGAGTGTCAGTTTCAGCGGTACTGACTGACACTCCGCTATCGGGAGCAAGCCCCCTCCCACATTTTTGAGTTGCGTTCTGTCCGTCAGCCTTTCACCGTCTTCGGCGCCTTGCCTTCCTTCATCTGCTGCAACAACGGTGCACACTGGTTCGGCGCATCGGCGCTCGGTGCCACCAGCGCCAACAGACCCGCTGCCGGGCCGGCGATCACGCCCAGTGCCACCATGCCCGCGCCCCGCAGGGCCAGGGGGATGGCTTTTACACCCGCATTGGGCTTGATGAACGGGCCATTGACGTACAACGGCGAACGCAGGGAAAACAGGCGGAAGCCCTTGGACTCGGGGGTGATGGTCAGGTCGAGCTGTTCGGTGGCCATGTTGGCGGTGCCATCGATATAGATGATCGCGTTCTCGGTATCGAACACAAACAAGCGCGTGGTTGCCAGGCCGGTCTTGATCCCGAAGTCCGCCGCCGCGCAGTTGATCTTCACTTCCTTGTCGCCGAACAGGCGACCCACCACGTAGTTGCCCACGTTGAGCCCGGCAATTTCCATCAGGCCACGGCTGATGGCGCCGTCGTTGATCAGCATCTTCAGGTCACCGTTGGAGGTGCCCAGCAGCGCCGCGACGGAGTTGCCACGCCCGGAAATATCGGCATCGCCGTTGAGTTCACCAAAGCTGGTTTTCATCGGTTCGAAGGTCGGGAACAACTGCTTGAGCTTGAAGTTGCGCGCAGTCAGTTTGGCGCGGCCTTCCATCGGCGTGGTGCGGCCGTTCAAGCGGATCTGCGCATCCAGCTTGCCACCGGCGACGCCGAATCGCAGCGGTTCCAGGCTCAGTTCGCCGTCGTTGAGCACCAGGTGGGTATAGAGGTCGGTGAAGGGCAACTCGGCACTGTGCACGATGCGTTTGCCGGTGAATTCCACATCGGCATCCATGTCGCGCCAGCGCTCGGTGCGGAACTCTTCCACCGGCAGCACTTTGGTCGCCGGCTGTTTGCTCTCACCGCCACGCGCTTTTTGCTTGGCGTTGGAGTCGGCACCGATCAGGGGGGCGAGGTCGCTCATCAGCAATTGGTTGGACACCAACGCACCGCTGAGCTTGGGACGTGGCTGGCTGGCGACATAGGCGAGGTTGCCGTGAATATCGCTGTTGCCGATCTTGCCGTTGAAGTTTTCGTAGCTGAATGACGCGCCGCTGGCCTCGTGCAACTTGGCGATCAAGTGGCCGTCAGTCGAGTAGGCCGGCGAATCCGGCAAGGTGACGCCGGTCAGCGGGTAGAGGTTACCCAGGCTGCTGCCGGACAGTTTCAGGCGCAGGTCCAGGGCGCCGAGGTTCAACGGGTCGGTCAAGGTGCCTGCCAATGCGATGCTGGTATCGGCAATCCTGACCTGGGCTTGCAGCGGAAACGGCCTGGCCGCGTCCTGCAGGGCCAGCAGGCCGCCGATCTTGCCGCTGCCGTCGAGCTTCTGGCCTTGGTACTGGCCCCTGACCTTGAGGGCGAACGCATAGTCCTGGGGCGCGGAGCCTTTTTCCAGGGCCTTCCTGGCATCGGCGTCGCCGACGATTTCGCCGAACGGAATCGGCTTGCCCAGGGGGTCGATGATCACGTCCAACTGAGTCTTGAGGGTCTGGTCGTCGAGGGTCACGTGGCCCTTGTCGAAGCCAATGGCGCCGATGTCCACCACCCAGTTGGAAGGTTCGGCGTCGGGGTCCTTGGGGTCGAACGTGAACGTCCAGTTGGCGCGGCCATCGGCCAGGCGCTGCAACTCGGCACTCGGTTCGGTGAGGTCGATACGCGGGATCACCACGCGCTGCACCAGCAACGCCAGCGGCGAAATACGCAGCTCGACCTTTTTCAGCGTGACCATCTGCGGTTTTTTCGACCAGTCGGGGTTGCCCAGGGTCAGGTCCTCGGCAATCACATGGGGCCACGGCACCCAGGCGCGCCAGCCGCCTTCATCGGGCTCACGTGCCCACACCACCGCCAGGTCACCGTTGATGGCAAACGGGCGATGCAGTTCTTCGGAGACTTTGGCATTGAGGGGCGGTTTGATGCGGTTCCAGTCAAAGAACACCAGGACCAGTACCACCACAGCGATTAACACAACGAAGCTGGCGCAGCTCCACATGACGATTTTACGAGTGCGCGTCATTGCACAGGACTCCTGAATACGACCGGCTGAACCAACACCTGTAGGACAGCTTATAAAACTACGACTGGCAAACCGCTCGTGGGTTTAACCCAATCTCCGATTTACCCTTGAAAACCTGCTTTCCTGACCGTTTCGACAGATTCGATCCTCCACGGCGCACCATTGTTACCCGGGTTCGTGTCGAAAATACCCACCTCGGTGCAAAACCGCGTGCTTGAGAGGCCCGATCTAGAGCCTCCCTGACGAACAATCAATTCTGTTGATTATTACCATTGTGTTTATGAACTTTTATATCGACTTATCGAGAGTAGCATTAGCCCCGTACCCACTTTATCGCCCTCCCAAGGAGCAACCCATCATGAAACGCCAAGTACTCGCTACCGTCCTGTTATCCATCCTGGCTTCCAGCGCCTTTGCCCTGCCAGCCGCCGAACAGGTTACCCCACAAGCCAAGGCCGACGCCGTTCACTTCAACCAGACCCTGGCCCGCAGCGGTTCGCAAGAAGACGAGAACCGTGACTACGCCAAAGGTGCTGTCGCTGAAAACGGTTCGGAACACGCCAACAAGCGTGCCTACACTGAAGGTGTTGCCGAAGGTGGCCGTGATCGCCTGGAACAGAAAGGCCTAGTTGAAGGTGGTGCGGAACAAGCCAACGAACGTGCCTACACCGAAGGTGTTGCCGAAGGTGGTGCTGATCGCCTGCAAGAACTGCATCAAGCTCAGAGCTGACCCTGTGGTGGCCCAGAAAAAAGCCCGATCTGCCGACCGGGCTTTTGACTTTTTGTAGCGCCTGTCACGCAACACTCCCCACCTATTCCCCGCCAAGTTCGACGTCAATGAAGCTGTTTTGCTAGAGTGCGTCGCTGTACTTGCCGACAAAGCCCGCCCGCCCATGCTGCCCCGTGCCGAACAGAAGCAACAGACCCGCCTCGCCCTGATGGACGCTGCCCGCCATCTGATGGAGTGTGGCCGTGGGTTTGGCAGCCTGAGCCTGCGTGAAGTGGCCAAGGCCGCAGGCATTGTCCCCACCGGCTTCTATCGCCACTTTGCCGATATGGACCAGCTTGGACTTGTATTGGTGAGTGAGGTGGGCCAGACCTTTCGCGCCACCATTCGCCTGGTGCGCCACAACGAATTCGTGATGGGCGGCATTATCGATGCCTCAGTGCGGATTTTTCTCGATGTGGTCTCGGCCAACCGCTCGCAATTCCTGTTCCTGGCCCGCGAGCAATACGGCGGTTGCCTGGCGGTGCGCCAAGCCATCGGTGCCCTGCGTGAAGACATCACCCGCGACCTGGCGGCCGACCTGACCCTGATGCCCAAGTTGCAGCACCTGGACGCCGATGGCCTGCATGTAATGGCCGACCTGATCGTCAAGAGCGTGTTCGCCACCCTTCCCGACATCATTGATCCACCGGCCCAGGCCTTGCCTGCCCACCTCACGCCCCAGGCGAAAATCACCCAGCAACTGCGCTTTATCTTTATCGGCCTCAAGCATTGGCAAGGCCTGGGCAGTACGGAGTAAGCCGGCTATCCCGCCGAGTGAAAGCGCTTGGCGGTACTGTAGTTCTTGTTCCAGTAGCGATTGCTCAGTGAGTCGATTCGCACCGTCTTGCCGGCGCGCGGCGAATGAATGAATTTGCCCTCGCCTATATAAAGGCCGACATGGCTGACCTGACTGCGCCCGTTACCTTTGAAGAACACCGCATCCCCAGGTTTGAGCGCGTTACGCTTGATCGTCATGGCGTTGGAACGGTGCATCGCCGCCGTGGTGCGGGGTATACGGATATTGGCTTCGGTCCTGAACAGGTAGACCAGCAAGCTGCTGCAGTCGAAGCCCTGCTCCACGGTGTTCCCGCCCCATTTATACGAGGTGCCCAGCAATTGATGGGCGCGGTCGATCACATTGTCGATGGCTGGGCGCTTTTGCAGCGACTGCAGGGGCGTCGCGATCTCGAGAGGGGCTGCCCCGCGCGGCTGGATATTGGCCGAGGACGAGGGAGTGACCAGGTAAAGACTGAAAATGAATAAACACACAATTGATTTGAACATACTGGAACTCGCCGTGGATGTTTAGCACGGCGCAAATCCTAACGGTCTGGCGCGTAAGCAGATGAACGCCGAATCCTTACATCCAGTAGGACAAATCCGAAAATCCCATATACGAAAAAACGGAAGGAACTTGATGTGATAAACACCACCCGCCAACAAAAAGAGCACCATTTAAGTGCTGAATAGCCGGCAGCGCACCAACAGCAAGCACTCGCAGCACTCAACCCCGCCCTATTCAGTGGCATCTCCTCGCGCACCGACAGAGAATTCCTACATCAATACCTGATTGGCAAGGCCCTTGCTCTAGCACTTCCATCGCTCATAGCTGGAAGCTTCCTGATGCTGGTGATCCACCGCCGAATCGCCCCCCAAGCCCTCTGGGCCGCTGAGCTGCTGCTGAATTTCGAAGCACGCAGCAAGAGCCGCCTGCGCTGTTTCAGTGCCGACGGTGAAGACGTCGGCCTGTTTCTGGAGCGCGGCCAGCCGCCGCTGCACGATGGCGAATTCCTGCAAGCCGAAGACGGACGTGTCGTACGCGTGTGCGCCCGCCCTGAACACCTGCTACACGTCACCTGCAGCAACGCGTTTGAACTGACCCGCGCCGCCTACCACCTCGGCAACCGCCATGTGGCCTTGCAAGTGGGAGACGGCTGGTTGCGCCTGCTCGATGACTACGTGCTCAAGGCCATGCTTGAGCAACTGGGCGCCCACACCGAAACCATCGAGGCGCCGTTCCAACCGGAACACGGCGCCTATGGCGGCGGTCACCACCACTCCCGGCATGGCGATGAAGATTTCAACTACCCGCCCAAGCTGCATCAGTTCGGCGTACGTCTATGAACCCAGCCTGGGCGCTGTTGCGTCTGGCCAGTCCGCAATTGCCGATTGGCGGCTACAGCTATTCCCAGGGCCTGGAAATGGCCGTGGAGAACGGCCGCGTCAACGATGCCGCCAGCGCTCGGCGCTGGATCAGCGACCAATTGCTGCTCAACCTCGCGCGCTTCGAAGCTCCGCTGTTGCTCGCCCATTGCCGCGCCGCCGCAGAGCAGGACTGGCCAGCGTTGGCGCAGCTGTGCGAAGCGCATCAAGCCAGCCGCGAAACCCGGGAGCTGTATCAGGAAAGTCGGCAGATGGGTTATTCCCTGCAGCAGTTGCTCAATGGCCTGCCGGAACTGGACAGCGACGCCCGCCGCTTCCTGGAGCAACGCCGCGAACCGCACTTGGCCCTCGGCTGGGCACTGGCCGCGCGCGCCTGGGCGATCAGCGCCGACGACGCCCTCGCCGCCTGGCTCTGGAGCTGGCTGGAAAACCAATTGGCCGTGCTGATGAAAACCCTGCCCCTGGGCCAGCAAGCCGCGCAACGCCTGACCAGCGAACTGCTGCCCCAGCTGCAACAGGCCCGGCAGGACGCCGCCCGCATCGACCCCCAGCATTTCGGCAGCGCCGCCTTCGGCCTGTCCTTGGCGAGCATGGCCCACGAGCGCCAGTACAGCCGCCTGTTCCGTTCCTAAGGTTTTTTTGGAGAATCAGACATGAACACACAACCCCTGCGTGTCGGTATCGGTGGCCCGGTCGGCTCCGGCAAGACCGCCCTGACCCTGGCCCTGTGCCTCGCGCTGCGCGATCGCTACAACCTGGCGGTGGTCACCAACGACATCTACACCCGCGAAGACGCCGACTTCCTGGTGCGCAACCAGGCCCTGGCGCCGGAGCGCATCATCGGCGTGGAAACCGGCGGCTGCCCGCACACGGCGATTCGCGAGGACGCCTCGATCAATCTGGAAGCGGTGGACCAACTCAATCGCCGCTTTCCCGGCCTGGACCTGATCCTGGTGGAGTCCGGCGGCGATAACCTGTCGGCCACCTTCAGCCCGGAGCTGTCGGACCTGACCATCTATGTGATCGATGTGTCCGCCGGCGACAAGCTGCCGCGCAAAGGCGGGCCTGGTATTTGCAAATCCGACCTGCTGGTGATCAACAAGATCGACCTGGCGCCGCTGGTGGGCGCGTCGCTGGAGCTGATGAACAGCGACACCCAGCGCATGCGCAACGGCAAACCCTTTGTGTTCAGCAACCAGAAAACCGGGGTAGGCCTGGAAGAAATCGTCGCCTTTATCGAACGCCAAGGCCTGCTGACCGCCGCCTGATCAACCCATAAGGAACCTGTTTATGAACCTCAATAAACTCCTCGCAGCCGCCACCCTGCTGCTCGCGCCCGCCCTGGCCTTCGCTCACCCTGGCCACGGCGACAACGGCCTGGTGGCCGGTATCAGCCACCCGCTGGGCGGCCTCGACCACCTGCTGGCCATGCTTGCGGTCGGCCTATGGGCCGCGCAACAAAAGGGTGCCGCGCGCTGGGCCCTGCCGTGCACCTTTGTCGGCACCATGCTGATGGGCGGCGTGCTGGGTTTTGAAGGGCTGCAATTGCCCGCGCTGGAAAGCGGGATCGCAGCCTCGGTGCTGGCCCTGGGCCTGGCGGTGGCACTGGCGGTGCGTCCGCCGTTGTTCATGGCCATGGGTGCGACGGCGTTGTTTGCGCTGTTCCATGGTGTGGCCCATGGCTTGGAGCTGCCGGACATGTCGAGCCCTTGGGCGTATGCCGCCGGTTTTGTCGGCGCGACCGCTGCACTGCACGCGGCCGGGTATGCGCTGGTGCGCTGGCTGCCGGCCGCAGCCGCACCGTTGGTACGGATTGCCGGAGCGGCTTCCGCGGCGACTGGGGCGTGGCTGCTCGCCAGCTAAACGTCGCAAGCTGCAAGTAAAAGCCAAACCGCTCTTACTTGCAGCTTGCAGCTCACAACTTAAAGCTGCCCCTCTGCTACCATGCGCGCCTACACCCCTGCCGTGACGACGCCAGCCGATGCCCATCGCTCCAAGCTCCGCCCCCCAGCCTTCGTTGAATGCCGTGCTCACGCACTTCCACACCCTGATCGTGCCGCTCTGGCAGGGCCCGGGCTGGAATGCCGAATTGGCGCTGCCCTATGAGGCGCTGGACGCCGATCACCGCCCACTGCCGCCGCAACGCTACCGCGCCATGGCCTGCGCGCGGCAGTTGTACCTGTTCGCCAGCCTGATCGGCGCGCCAGGGGCGGCTTTCGCTGAAGAGCGCGCGGCGGTGCTGTTCCGCTCCCTGCAACGGCATTTCCACGATGCCGAACACGGCGGCTGGTTCTACAGCGTCGACCCCGCCGGCCAGCCGCTGGACAAGCGCAAAGACCTCTACACCCACGCCTTCATCATCTTTGCCTGCGCCCATTACTGGGCCAAGGTGCGTGAACCGCTGGTGGAATCGGTGCTGAACGCCGCCCTCGAAGTCGTCGCCCAGCGCTTCGCCACCGAGGACGGCCTGTACGAGGCGGTGCTGGAACGCAACTGGTCGTCCCTCCAGTCCGGCCCGCTGCAAAACCCGTTGATGCACCTGGCCGAAGGTTTCCTCGCCACCCTCGCGGTGCGCGAGGATGCCCCTGTGCAAGCGGCCCTGCTGGCCTTGGCGACGGCCATGCAGCAGCGTTTCATCGACCGCCGGCACGGCGTGATGATGGAAAAGCCGCTGGGCGCTGTGGATAACTGGTTTGAACCGGGGCACCAGTTCGAGTGGTTCTTTTTGCTCGAATCGTCGCCCGTGCTGCGCGGCACGCCGCTGCATGCGTCACTGACGCGGGCGTTTGCCTACGCAGAGCAAAAGGGTGTGGACAGCGCGACCGGAGCGGTCAGCGGCATGTTGGCACTCGACGGCAGCGTACGCGACGGCACCCAGCGTATCTGGGCCCAAGCCGAGTACCTGCGGGCACTGACCTTGCGCCCTGGCAGTGAGGCGGTGCTGCAGCGCCAACTGCTGGCGCTGCAACAGCATTTCCTGCATGAGAAAGGCTGGCATGAATGCCTGGATGCCAACGGCGCGGTGAGCCGACGGGATATGCCATCGACCACCCCTTATCATTTGGCAACCTGCTACCAGGGGCTGATCCAGCATCTCGGGTGACCTGCAGGGCCTCGGTCTAACGACCCATCACGCAATCCACTTGCGATCCCCGGTAAAGCTGATCGTCAGCCAGCGCGCCGCATCCGGTTTGCCCAGCCCTGTGGATATCTCTTCACGCAGCCCATCGAGGGTCGCGACGTTATCCACCGGGTAATCCGCCGGCAGCACCACATGGATTTCGATAAACCGCGCCCGACCGTGCTTTTGCACGTAGGACACGTAGTCATCGAACCCATGCCTGGCCTGCGCCGCGTCCATCACCTCGCGCACTTTGTCATCCAGGTGATCCGGCGCGATCCCCAGCACCTCGCGCAACGCCGGGCGCAGGATCTTGAACGCCGGTGCCAGCATGCTCAGGGCCAGCAGGATCAGGATCAATGGGTCGACATACACCGCCCACTCGCCATAGCCCTGGGACTTGAGCAACAGCGCGGCGAGAAAGCTGACCAGCAGGCCCACCGAGAGCATCGCGTCCACCAGCCAACTGATGTTGTCGAACTGGATCAGCGATGATTTCAGCCTGCGGTTGCGATAGCGCACATAGAAGAAGTAGGCGAACTCGACCACGGTAAACACCGCCGCGTAGATGATCACCAGGCCCAACTCGATCTCGCGCCCGCCATTGATAATGCCGAACACACCGTTCAGGAACGCATAGATGGCGATCAGCAGCAGGAAGCTGCCTTCGATCAGCAGCACCATGGGCTCCAGGTGCCAATAGCCGAACTGGAAGCGCTCGTTGCTTTTCTTGGCGATCAGCTTGGCCGTGATCAGCATCAACACCTTGATGGCGGTGGCGATCAGCGAGAAAAAGCCGTCGAACAGAATGGATTGGGCGCCAGATATCACACCCGTGACAATCCCGGCGATCGCTACCGCGAACATCAGGATCGTCGATTGCTTGAGCAGTGACTGCTCACCTCGGTTACTCACATTTCCTCCCGTCAAAACCTTTAAACCGCAGGGTGCGGTGGGGTTTTCAGGGGTGGAGTGTACCTTATGGCCTGTTTTGGCCGATTTGACGCCATCGGGGCGGTGCGACGATTCGCCAAGCCCCCGATGGCAGCAACGCGGTCTAGAGCCTTACTTGGCCCCCCGCTCAATCGCAAACCCCGCCCAGGTCTGGCTCACCGGCATCAGTTCCAGGCGGTTGATGTTGACGTGCGCCGGCGTGTTCAGCACCCAGAAGATGGTGTCGGCAATGTCCTGCGGCTGGATCGGCTCGGCACCGGCGTAGGTCGCGTCGTAGCGCGCCTGGTCACCGCCGAAGCGCACCAGGGAGAACTCGCTTTCGCACAGGCCCGGCTCGATGTTGGTCACACGCACGCCGGTGCCCTGCAGGTCACACCGCAGGTTCAGGGAGAACTGCTTCACGAACGCCTTGGAACCGCCATACACATGGCTGCCCGGGTACGGGTAGCTGCCGGCGATGGAGCCCAGGTTGATGATCCCGGCGCCACGGCCATGGGCGATCAGGCGCGGCAGCAGCAGGCTGGTGGTGGTCAGCAGGCCTTTGATGTTGGTGTCGACCATGGTTTCCCAGTCGTCGAGGTTGCACTTGGGCGCCGGGTCGGTGCCCACGGCCAGGCCGGCGTTGTTGATCAGCCCGCGCAGGGTGGCGAACGATGGCGGCAGGTTGGCGATCGCCTCTTCCATGCCTGTGCGATCCCGTACGTCCACCACCAGGCCGTGCACTTCGGTCTGCTTGGAAAGCTCCTCGACCAGCGCATTCAAACGCTCGGCACGACGACCGGTAAGCACCAGTTTCCAGCCGGCCTCGGCAAACCGGCGGGCGCAGGCTTCGCCGAAACCTGAGGTGGCGCCAGTAATAAACAGCGTGTTGGACATGGTGTTCTCCTTGCGGGCATCGGGAAAAAAATCAGCCAGCAGAATGCCCTTACGCCGCGGTTGCGGCAACCGCCATGCACAGAACTTCATGCACGACTGGTCATTTTTTAATCATTCAGAGCAAAGCCTTATGAACCGTGGCTTGCAGCCATATGCGCGCAGGTTATCCACAGCTGCGCCCACAGTCTCTGGGGGCAAGTGCAAAACGCTTCAGGCCGCTGTGTACAAGGCTTCCAGGCGATTTTAGAAAGTTTTTTGCTTGACCTGGACGAAGGCGTATGTAGGCCCAGGGGCGGCGGGACAAATCGAGCGATGGCTCCAGGCCAGTCATTCCGGCCTCTGCGGCCGTGTTTCCAGAGTTTAGTCACAGACTTATCCACAGGCTGGCGGGACATATTTCAGTCATATACCTGTGTCTTTAAACAGGTTGACAAACCCCTCGATCGGCCGCGAAAAAGCCACTGATCAAAAAACAACCACACAGCTGAAAGCCACGGTTTTAAAGGGGTTCAGCCAGCTACTCCCACGTTACCCACAGCCGGTTCCACAGTGGATGGGGACAAGTCAAAAGTGTGACAAAACAGGGATTTGCGGCGGCTATATGTCGCGCTTTGGAGGGGGGCTAGATTTGTTTTCCACAATTTGGGATCGGTCTTGCAGGCGACACAAAACAAATGTGGGAGGGGGTTTTCCCCCGATGGCGGTGTGTCAGTTTCAGGTGTGCTGACTGATACAACGCCATCGGGGCAAGCCCCCTCCCACAGGGGTACTGCGTCGTTATTTAGATCAGTGGCCACCGAGGTAAGCGTTGCGCACTTCCTCGTTCACCAAAAGCTCCTTGCCGGTGCCGGTAAGGCGAATCTCACCGTTGACCATCACATACGCCCGGTCCGACAAACGCAATGCATGGTTGGCGTTCTGCTCCACCAGGAAGATGGTCATCCCGGTGGAGGCCAGCTCGCGCAGGGTGGAAAAGATCTGCTTCACCACAATCGGCGCCAGGCCCAGGCTCGGTTCGTCCAGCAGCAACAGCTTGGGTCGGCTCATCAGCGCGCGGGCGATGGCGAGCATTTGCTGCTCGCCACCGGACATGGTCATGGCGCGCTGGTTACGTCGTTCCTTGAGCCGTGGGAACAGCTCGAACATGCGTTGCATATCGTCCTGGGCGAACTTGTCGCCAATGGGGATGGTGCCCATCAGCAGGTTTTCCTCGACGGTCATGTCGGGGAACACCCGCCGCCCTTCCGGCGACTGTGCAATGCCGTTGGAGGCAATGTAGTGGGACGACTTGTGGGTAATGTCGACGCCGTTGTAGAGGATCTGCCCCGACTCGGCCCGTGGCTGGCCGAAGATCGACATCAGCAGCGTGGATTTACCCGCGCCGTTGGAGCCGATCAAGCTGACGGTTTCGCCTTCGTTGATGTGCAGCGAAACTTTTTTCAGGGCCTGGATCGGGCCGTAGAACACGTCCAGGTCCTTCATTTCGAGGATAGGTGCACTCATACCAGCTCCTCTTCGTCGGCGCCCAGGTAGGCGGCAATCACTTTCGGGTCGTTGCGGATCGCTTCCGGCCCGCCTTCGGCAATCACGTTGCCGTGGTCCAGCACCACAATGTGGTCGGAAATACTCATCACCATGCCCATGTCGTGTTCGATCAGCACCACCGTCAGGTCGTGTTCGTCGCGCAACAGGCGAATCATCGCGCTGAGGGCTTCGGTCTCCTGGGGGTTGAGGCCCGCTGCCGGCTCGTCCAGGCAGATGATCTGCGGCCGGGTGCACATGGCGCGGGCGATTTCCAGGCGGCGCTGCTGGCCGTAGGAAAGCTCACCGGCCAGGCGGTTGGCGCAGTCCACCAGGTCCACCACTTCGAGCCAGTAGAACGCGTGGTCGAGGGCATCGCTTTCGGCCTTGCGGTAGCCCTTGGTGTTGAGGATGCCCGCCAGCATGTTGCGGTTGACCCACATGTGCTGGGCCACCAGCAGGTTTTCCAGCACCGACATTTCCTTGAACAGGCGAATGTTCTGGAAGGTCCGGGCCAGACCGGCGCGGTTGACCAGGTGGGTGCCGCCGAACATCTTGTAGTACACCCGGCTGAAGAAGCTTTTCGGCGATACGAAGTCGACGGCCTTGAAGCGCTCGCCGAGCAGCTGGATCACATTGGTCTGCTTGCCACGGATGTTCAGTTCGATCTTGCCGCCGCTGGCTTTGTAGAAGCCGGTGAGGCAGTTGAACACGGTGGTCTTGCCGGCACCGTTGGGGCCGATCAGGGCGAAGATCGAGTTGCGTTCGACCTTGAGGCTCACATCGCTCAGGGCCTTGATGCCACCGAAGTGCATCATCAGGTGTTCCACGGAGAGGACGACTTCCTTGCTCATGGCGCTACCCCCTTGCGTGGTGTCACACCGGTACGGCTGATCCGGATCAGGCCGCGCGGTCGCCAGATCATCATCACCACCATCAGCACGCCAAACAGCAGCACGCGGTATTCGCTGAAGCTGCGCAGCAGTTCAGGCGCGACGGTCAATACGAACGCCGCGATCACCACGCCGACCGTCGAGCCCATGCCGCCCAGTACCACGATGGCCAGGATCAGCGCCGACTCGAAGAAGGTGAACGACGACGGGTTGACGAAGCCTTGGTAGCTGGCGAAGAACACCCCGGCCAAACCGGCAGTGGACGCGCCGATGGTGAAGGCCGAGAGCTTGACCAGCACGTGGTTCAGGCCCATGGAGCGGCAGGCGATCTCATCTTCGCGCAAGGCTTCCCAGGCGCGGCCGACCGGCATGCGGGTCAGGCGGTGCTTGATGTACAGCACGGCCAGCACCACCAGGAACAGCACGATGTAGATGAACATGAACTTGATGTTGGGGTTGTAATCGATGCCGAAGAACTCGTGGAACGGAACCCCGCCCTCCTTGGCCTTGCGCCCGAACTCCAGGCCCAGGAAGGTCGGCGAAGGCACCGGCATACCGTTGGGGCCGCCGGTGAATGACAGCCAGTTGTTGAGCACCAGGCGAATGATTTCACCGAAGCCCAGGGTCACGATGGCCAGGTAGTCACCGTGCATTCGCAGCACCGGGAAGCCGAGTATGCACCCCGCTAAAGCCGCTGCGATGGCTGCCAGCGGCAACACGCTCCAGAAGCCCAGGCCGAGGTATTGATAACCCAGCGCCAGGCCGTAGGCGCCGATGGCGTAGAACGCCACGTAACCCAGGTCGAGCAGCCCGGCCAGGCCGACCACGATGTTCAGGCCCAGGCCCAGCAACACGTAGATCAGCCCGAGGATCACCACGGTCAGCAGGTACTTGTTGGCGAAGATCGGGAACACGATGGCGATCACGATCAGCGCCGGGATGATCCAGCGCAGCCGCGACTTGTAGTCCGGTGGCAGTACATGCACGCCGGAGCCGCTGCTCTCGAAGCCCTGCAGAATCTTCAGGCCCTTGGGGGTTTGCAGGAACAGGCTGAGGGCAAAGCGCCCGGCCATCACGATGGCAACCAGGGTAGCCACACGGGCCGGTTCCAGGTTGAAGCTGTAGCCGTCGAGGACCACGCCGACGATCGGACCGAACACGATCAACGAAATCAGCCCGGCAAGGACCGTATCGACCACACTTTTCTTGATATCGATGGGTTTGGCAGCAGACATGTTTACACCTTAGCCACGAGTGGGCGACCAAGCAGGCCCTGGGGACGGAAAATCAGAATCACCACCAGCAGGGAGAAACTGAACACGTCTTTGTAGTCGGAGTTGATCAACCCCGAGAACAACGACTCGGAAATACCCAGGATGATCCCGCCCAGCATCGCCCCAGGCAGGGAACCGATGCCGCCGAGTACCGCTGCGGTAAACGCCTTGATGCCGATGATGAAGCCGGCATAGAAGTCGAACGTGCCGTAGTTGAGGGTGATCAGCACGCCGGCCAGGGCCGCCATGGCGGCACCGATGACAAACACGTAGGAGATCACGCGGTCGGTGTTGATCCCCAGGATCGAGGCCATCTTGCGGTCTTGCTGGGTGGCGCGGCACATGCGGCCGAGCTTGGTGTACTTGATGATGTAGGTGAGCAACGCCATGCCGGCAAACGCCGCCACGAGGATGAAGACCTTGGTGTACGTGAGTTGGACGAACCCGCTGCCGATGTCGACGCGCCAGGCGCCGGCCAGCAGGGTTGGAATGCCTTGTTGTTTCGCGCCCTGGGCGATCTGCGCGTAGTTCTGCAGGATCAGGGAGATGCCGATGGCGCTGATCAGCGGAGCCAGGCGGGTGGAGTTGCGCAGCGGTTTGTAGGCGACCCGTTCGATGACCCAACCGTATACGCCGGTGACGACCACTGTGAAGATCAGGGTGCCGAGAATGAGCAGCGGGAAGGATTCGATGCCGAAGTAAGCCAGCAGTGCCAGACTGATCGCCGCGAGGTAAGCGGAAATCATATAAACCTCGCCGTGGGCGAAGTTGATCATGCCAATGATGCCATAGACCATTGTGTAGCCGATGGCGATCAGGCCATAGACCGACCCGAGGGTCAGGCCGTTGACCAGTTGCTGCAGGAAAATACCATCCATAACGCAATCTCACGCGGTGAGCACCTGCACACCAATCGGTGTGCGGCGCTTCTGGAGGAAAAGACAGATCTCAATCACAACGCTGTCCCAATGTGGGAGGGGGCTTGCCCCCGATGCGGTGGGTCAGCTGAACAACTGTTGACTGACCCACCGCTATCGGG
>NZ_JAFMZG010000025.1:0-27316 GCF_049132125.1 Pseudomonas sp. NFX5 | reverse complement strand
CGATAGCGGTGGGTCAGTCAACAGTTGTTCAGCTGACCCACCGCTATCGGGGGCAAGCCCCCTCCCACATGGATTACTTCTGCTTTTCCAGCTGGTGGTATTTGCCGTCTTTATCCCACTGGTAAACCACGTAGTCGGAGACTTTCAGGTCGCCCTTCGCGTCCCAGGTCTTCTCGCCCATCACGGTTTTGACCGGGTGCGCTTTCAGCCATTTGGCCGCGTCTTCGCCCTTGTTGGACTTGGCG
Organism: Pseudomonas sp. NFX5; assembly: GCF_049132125.1. Classification (NCBI taxonomy): domain Bacteria; kingdom Pseudomonadati; phylum Pseudomonadota; class Gammaproteobacteria; order Pseudomonadales; family Pseudomonadaceae; genus Pseudomonas; species Pseudomonas sp. NFX5. The sequence goes on along the minus strand of NZ_JAFMZG010000025.1, from coordinate 27,071 downwards.
CCGTTGAAGCCGGCAGCCAGGGCCTGCAGCGAGGCGTAGGCGTACAGGGTGTAGCCCTCAGGCTCGTAGCCGGCCTTGCGGAACTCTTCCACCACGGCCTTGCTGTCCGGCAGCAGGCGCGGGTCGGCGCCAAAGGTCATGTACACGCCATCGACGTATTGCGCGCCGCCGGCGGTGGCCACCAGTTCATCGGTCACTACGCCGTCATCGGACATGAACTTGACGTCCTTCAGGCCCGCTTCACGAATCTGGCGAACCAATGGACCGGCTTCCGGGTGCAGGCCACCGAAGTACACGACGTCGGCGCCCAGGGAGCGGATCTTGGTGACCAGCGCACTGAAGTCTTTCTCGCCACGGGTCAGGCCTTCTTCCAGCACCGGCTTGACGCCGCGCTTGGTCAACTGGGCAGCGGTGGCGTCGGCCAGGCCTTTGCCGTAGGTGTCCTTGTCGTTGATGACGGCGACTTTCTTGCCCTTGAGCACGTCGACGATGTAGTCGCCGGCGACGATGCCTTGCTGGTCGTCACGCCCGCACATACGGAACATGGCGCCCAGGCCGCGCTCGGTCACTTGTGGGTTGGTAGAACCGGGGGTGATCGCGATGATGCCCGCTTCGTCGTAGACCTCGGAGGCCGGGATGGTGTTCGACGAGCAGAAGTGCCCGACTACGCCAATCACTTTGTCCTGGTCAGCCAGGCGGTTGGCCACGGCCACGGCCTGCTTGGGTTCGCATGCGTCGTCGCCTGCCACCAGCACGACTTTCTCGCCGTTGATGCCACCGGCCTTGTTGATCACCTCGGCTGCCGCCTGGGCACCCTTCATGTACTGCTCACCGAACGAGGCGTTGGCGCCGGTCATCGGCCCCGCAACGCCAATCTTCACATCAGCTTGAACAAACGTAGAAACACCCAGCGCCGCTGCAACGGCGAGGGCCAGAAAACCTTTCTTGTAAAACGTCTGGGACATGAGTGGTGCTCCGATATTTTTGATTTTTGGCACGACAACTTGCGTTCAAACTTTTCACTGAAAGCCCAGAGCAAGCCTCGTGCCATTACGTTTTTATTCTTCAAAAAGACACGGTGTCATTGTTATTGCAGGCGTTTCGGCTCCGCTCGCCAGGACGTGCAACCCTCTAGCATCAATAGGTGCAACCCATGGGCCGAAAAAGTACAACCCTGACGGGTCGCACCTGCAACCAAAGCAATAAACGACAGTTCCTACAGCTGTAACAGCCTGCGTAACGGAACTGCACATTTACAGTGCGCAACTGCTACGACCTGCACCAATACAGATTAGTAGCCGGCTAAGAAAATGCAGGCTTCTGAGCGGTATTTCGCTGATCAGATCACGATCCTCAGGCATTGCCCGGCGTGATACAGCGAAAATCCGGCTTCATACAGGCAACTGCGCAGCCCAACCCCGGCCAGCGGTTGCATGGGTGCAAACGGAATCGGCAAGGCTTGGGGATCCTGGTGACATAGATAGTCGGCGAACGCCTTGCCGACCACGCTGCCGGTGGTCACACCGCGCCCGTTATAGCCGGTTACCGCCACCAGGCCGGGGGCGGGCTCGAACAGGCGCATCAGGTGATCGGGGGTGAAGGCGATGCAGCCGGTCCAGGTGAATTCCCATTGCACCGATTTGAGGTACGGGAAGTAATGTTGCTGCACCCGATCAGCCCACGCCTTGAGGAACCAGGCCGGTTTCTGGTTACCGTTGCCCAGGCTGCCGAGCAACAGGCGGCCATCGGCATCGCGGCGGATGCTGCTCAGTACCTGGCGCGTGTCCCATGAGCCTTGGCCGCCGGGCAGAATCTGCTCGGCGGCGGCGTCGGTCAGCGGCGCGGAGGCGACCTGGTAGTAGTAGCCGGGGAAAAAATTGCGTCGCAGCTCGGTCCACTCACCTTCGGTGTAGGCGTTGGAAGCGATGACCACTTGTGCAGCCTGCACCGAACCGCTGGCGGTCTGAACGGACCAGCTCGCACCTTGGCGCTCCAACCGGGCGACCGGCGAATGGTCGAACAACTGCCCGCCAAGTCCCACGGCGGCATTCGCCAAACCGCTGGTGTAGGCCATCGGGTTCAAGGTGCCGGCACGCCGGTCCAGCAAGGCGGCAGCGATTTTCTTGGTGCCGGTGGCGTGTTCGCAGGCCTGGCCGGTGAGCAATTCCACCGGCGCGCCACGACGCTTCCATTGTTCTTCACGACTGCGCAAATCCGCCTCGCCACGGGCGTTATGTGCCATGTGCAAAGTGCCCTCGCGGCGCAATTGGCAATCGATGGTGTATTTGTCGATCAGGCTGAACACCAGCGACGGTGCCGCGCCGAGCATGCGGTTGAGCTGGCTGCCCACCGCTTCGCCGAACCCGGCTTCGATCTCGTCCGGAGGGATCCACAGGCCGGCATTCACCAACCCGACGTTGCGCCCCGAACCGCCGTGGCCGGTGCGATGGGCCTCCAGCACGGCGACGCTTTTACCCTGTTCCAGCAAATGAATGGCGGCGGACAAACCGGTGATGCCGGCGCCGATCACGCACACATCCACCTTGACCTCGCCCTGGAGCGCGGCACGGTCCGGCCGGCCAGGGGTGAGGTGTTCCCACAAACATGTTTCGCGTAGTGCCATTGCCAGACTCCGGTGAGACCCAACAAACAACAATCTTGACCGCATTCCGTCTTGAGGAGGTCAGTCGAAGGTGATGCCTTGAGCCAGCGGCAACTCCAGCGAGTAGTTCACGGTATTGGTCTGGCGGCGCATATACCCGCGCCATGCATCCGAACCCGACTCGCGCCCGCCACCGGTCTCTTTCTCACCGCCAAACGCGCCGCCAATCTCCGCGCCGCTCGGGCCGATGTTGACGTTGGCGATTCCGCAGTCGCTGCCCACCGCCGACATGAATTGCTCGGCCTCGCGCACGTCAGTGGTGAAGATGCACGACGACAGGCCTTGGGGCACGGCGTTGTTCAGGCGCAGGGCTTCGGCGAAGTCCTTGTAGCCGACGACATACAGAATCGGCGCGAAGGTTTCGGTGCACACCACATCGCTTTGCTCAGGCATTTCGACAATGGCCGGTGACACGTAGTAGGCGTTGGGGAACTTGTCTTCCAGCTGGCGCTTGCCGCCGAACACCTTGCCGCCTTCACTCAAGGCCTGCTCCAGGGCGTCCTGCATAGCGTCGAAGCCATGCTTGTCGATCAGCGGGCCGACCAGGTTGCCCTCCAGCGGGTGGCCGATGCGCACTTTGGAATAGGCAGCCTTGAGGCGGGTGACGATTTCTTCCTTGACCGACTCGTGGGCGATCAGGCGGCGCAGGGTGGTGCAGCGCTGGCCGGCGGTGCCGACGGCGCTGAACAGGATGGCGCGCACGGCCATGTCCAGGTCGGCGCTCGGGCCGAGGATCATGGCGTTGTTGCCGCCCAGCTCGAGGATGCTGCGGGCAAACCGCGCGGCAACTTTCGGCGCCACTTCGCGGCCCATGCGGGTGCTGCCGGTGGCGCTGATCAGGGCCACGCGTGGGTCATCCACCAGCGCAGCGCCGGCATCGCGGCCGCCGATGATGACCTGGCTCAGGTACTGCGGCGCATCCTTGAAATTCTTCAGCACACGCTCGAACAGCGCCTGGCACGCCAGGGCGGTGAGCGGGGTCTTTTCCGACGGTTTCCAGATCACTGCGTTGCCGCACACCAGCGCCAGTGTGGTGTTCCACGCCCACACGGCCACCGGGAAGTTGAAGGCGCTGATCACCCCGACCACACCCAGCGGGTGCCAGGTTTCACGCATATGGTGGCCTGGGCGCTCGGAGGCGATGGTCAAGCCGTACAACTGGCGGGACAGGCCCACGGCGAAGTCGCAGATGTCGATCATTTCCTGCACTTCACCCAGGCCTTCCTGGGTGATCTTGCCGGCTTCCCAGGACACCAGCTCGCCCAGATCGGCCTTGTATTCGCGCAGTACATCGCCGAACTGGCGCACCAACTCGCCGCGACGGGGTGCCGGCACGTTGCGCCAGGCCTCGAATGCATGCTCGGCGCGACTGACCTGTTGCTCCACCTCGGCGGCACCTTCCCAGTGCACACTGCCGATACGGCTGCCATCAATGGGCGAATGCACGGGTTGTTTACCCGCCTGGTACAGCGCCGGGTTTACCCCGAGACGATCAAGCAATGCGGCAACCATGGGTCACTCCTTTAATCTTCGAACAAAAAATCGCACCGCGGCACGCACGGCGATCCAGGCCTTATTTGTAGCTGGCCCAAGACTTACCAACAAACGACGATTAGGCGAGATATCATTCCGTTTATTCATGCAAAGAATAAAAAGAGGCATGCCGTGCTGAACAAAAGACATTTGCCCTCGATCACCGCGCTGCAGTGTTTCGAGGCCGCCACCCGCCACCTGAGCTTCACCCGCGCCGCCGAGGAGCTGAACCTCACGCAAAGCGCAGTGAGCAAACAGGTCGCGCAGTTGGAGGAATTACTCCAGCACCTGCTGTTCCGCCGCGTACGCCGCCGCTTGCAGATGACTCCGGCAGGTGACCTGTACCTGGTGGAAGTACGCAAGATCCTCACGCAGGTGGAGATGTCCACCCACTACCTGCGCTCCTATGGCGGCGAGACCGAAGTGTTGCGCGTGTCCACCCCCTACACCTTTGGCGCGCGCTGGCTGGTGCCGCGCCTCAAGGGCTGGCGACTGCGCCACCCGCAGATCCACCTGGACCTGTGCAACGAACAGGAGCCGGACGAACTGCTGCAAGGCAAGGCCGACATGGCCTTCTACTTCGGCCAGGGCTCGCGCCCCGGCACCGAGAGCCTGAAACTGTTCAGCGAAGAGCTGGTACCGGTCTGCGCCCCGGAAAGCCTGCCGGCGCAGCCGTTCACCGATCCCACGCAACTGAGCGACCTGGTGCTGCTGCAAAACGCCTCGCGCCCCCAGGGCTGGCACGACTGGTTTGCCGACCAGGGTTATCACACCGAACACAGCTACCACGGGCCGCGTTTCGACACCTTTTATATGTGCATTCGTGCGGCGCAGGTCGGTTGCGGCGTGGCCTTGTTGCCGCGCTTTCTGGTGGAAGAAGAACTGGCCGACGGCAAGCTGGTGATCCCCTGGCAGCATGCAATGCCCAGCCACGACGCTTATTACCTGGCCTTCCCGGAACACGCGGCGGAGGTGCCCAAGGTGCGGGAGTTTGTGAAGTGGATGATGGAGCAGGTTATTTAGCGCCTGGAAAATCGCTATCGGGAGCAAGTCGAATCGTCGCACCGCCCCTCCCACATCTGGAACGCATTCCAAGTGTGGGAGGGGGCTTGCCCCCGATGGCGCCAGTGGCCTTGGAAAAAAATCACTGGCAAACCTACCCGCGTCTATGCGCCACTAGCCCTCTTCCTTAATTATGCGTAAAGGTCCGCCCCCATCGCCGACCTGTCTGGAGATTCCCGTTATGAGCGAGAGTGTGTTTGCCGATCGCATCGTGCAGAACTTGCTCGACACCGACTTCTACAAGCTGACCATGATGCAGGCGGTGCTGCACAACTACCCCAACGTGGAAGTTGAATGGGAGTTTCGTTGCCGCAACAGCGAAGACCTGCGCCCGTACCTGGCGGAGATCCGCTACCAGATCGAGCGCCTCGCCGAGCTGAGCTTGAGCCCGGATCAACTGGGGTTCCTGGAACGCATCAGCTTTATGAAGCCGGACTTTTTGCGCTTTCTCGGGCTGTTTCGCTTCAACCTGCGCTATGTGCAGACCGGCATCGAGAACGGCGAGTTGTTTATCCGCCTGCGCGGGCCGTGGCTGCATGTGATTCTGTTTGAAGTGCCGATGCTGGCGATCGTCAGCGAAGTGCGCAACCGCTACCGTTACCAGACGGTGATCCTCGAACAGGCCCGCGAGCAGCTGTACCGCAAGTTCGACTGGCTGACGGCCAACGCCAGCAGCGATGAGCTGTCCGAGCTGCAAGTGGCCGACTTCGGCACGCGCCGACGCTTCTCGTACCGCGTGCAGGAAGAGGTGGTCAGCGTGCTCAAACATGACTTCCCCGGGCGTTTTGTCGGCACCAGCAACGTGCACCTGGCCCGCGAGTTCGATATGAAGCCACTGGGCACCATGGCCCATGAATGGATCATGGCCCACCAGCAACTCGGCCCGCGCCTGATCGACAGCCAGATCGCCGCCCTCGACTGTTGGGTCCGCGAATACCGTGGCCTGCTGGGTATCGCCCTGACCGATTGCATCACCACCGACGCCTTCCTTGGCGACTTCGACTTGTACTTCGCCAAGCTGTTCGATGGCCTGCGCCATGACTCCGGCGACCCGGTGCAGTGGGCCGAAAAAGCCATCGCCCACTACCACAAGCTGGGCATCGAGCCGATGAGCAAGACCCTGGTGTTCTCCGACAGCCTGTCGTTGCCCAAGGCCTTGGAAATATTCCGCGCGCTGCGTGGTCGCATTAATGTGAGCTTCGGCATCGGCACCAACCTGACCTGCGATATTCCAGGGGTGGAACCGATGAGCATCGTGCTTAAAATGACCGCCTGCAATGGCCAGCCCGTCGCGAAGATCTCCGATGAAGCGGGCAAGACCCACTGCACCGACCCGAATTTTGTCGCCTATTTGCGTCATGTTTTCAAAGTACCTGCCATCTCTAGCAAGGAGTGAATCATGCAAGCCGTACAGCGTGAGATTGCTGAACAGCTCAAGGTCCAAGCACCGTTCAAGGACCAGGCCGCCCTCGAGGCCGAGGTCGCCCGGCGCGTAGCGTTTATCCAGGACTGCCTGCGTAATTCCGGGCTCAAGACACTGGTGCTGGGCATCAGCGGCGGCGTCGACTCCCTGACTGCCGGCCTCTTGGCCCAACGCGCGATGCAGGAACTGCGCTCCCGCACCGGTGACGAGGCCTACCGCTTTATCGCCGTGCGCCTGCCCTACGAAACCCAGTTCGATGAAATCGATGCCCAGGCCTCGGTGGACTTTATCGACCCGGACGAGCGCCACACCGTGAATATCGGCCCGGCGGTGAAAGCCCTGGCCAATGAAGTGGCGGCGTTTGAAGGCAAGGCGGCGGTGTCCCGCGACTTCGTGCTCGGCAACACCAAGGCGCGCATGCGCATGGTGGCGCAGTACACCATCGCCGGCGCGGCCAGCGGCCTGGTGATCGGTACCGACCATGCGGCGGAAGCGGTGATGGGCTTTTTCACCAAGTTCGGTGATGGCGCCTGCGACCTGGCGCCGTTGAGCGGCCTGGTGAAAAACCAGGTACGCGCGATTGCACGGTTCTTTGGTGCGCCGGAGTCGTTGGTGGAGAAGGTGCCGACGGCCGATCTGGAAGACCTGTCGCCAGGCAAGCCGGATGAAGCGTCACATGGCGTGACCTATGCCGAGATCGATGCGTTCCTGCACGGTGAGCCGGTGCGCGAGGAAGCGTTCCGGATCATCTGCGAGACGTACCGCAAGACCGAGCACAAGCGGGTGATGCCGTTTGCGCCGTGAGGTGAGCCAGATAGTGGTGTGTTGATTGGCAGGCAGTCATCGGGGGGCAAGCCCCCGATGAACGATAACGCGGTCTTACTTCAGGACCACAGTGCCCTTCATCATCGAAATGTGGCCTGGGAACGAGCAGAAGAACGCGTAATCCGTACCGGCCGCCAGTTTCGAGACATCGAAGGTCACCGAATCCTTCTCGCCGGCACCAATGATCTTGGTGTGGGCGATGATGCGATCGTCACCCTCTTTCAGGTAGTTCTTGTCGATGCCAGCGGCCATGCCATCAGTGGCAACCGGCTGCATGTTGGCGGCGCTGGTCAGCACCCAGTTATGGCCCATGACGTTTTTCGGCAGATTGCCGGAGTGAGTCAACTCAACCGTAAACGTCTTGCAGCTCTTGTCGATCGTGATTTCCTTGGTGTTGAAGGACATCTGGTCAGTGGAGTCGACGGTGACCTTGCACTCTGCAGCAAGCAACTGGCCGCTGGCCAGAGTCAGCAGGGAAACAGCAACGAGTTTGGCAAACATGTGAATCTCCAAGGCAGGGTTTAAACAACGCGTAATGCGACAAGGGTGCCTGAGGCAGGCAAAAACTCTTATGACCTGAATCAACAGATTGTATACAACTTTAGGCTATCAGACTTATCGACACAATCAACCAGCCAAAGTGCCGCAGGCTGTCTATGATCGGCCCATCACCCACTGGAGCCCGAGCCATGCACCTCAACCAACTGTTCAATGGCCTCCTGGCCGCGTACGCCTGCGGTAAGTGAAGGCCAAGCGCCCCTTGAAGCTGCTACCATGTCGTCCCAAGGCAGCTGCGCGCCGCCACCCTCACCTTCGACCCTAGAGGATCGCCCATGGCCAAACCTAATTACTCCTTCGCCAAACGTCAGAGAGACTTGGCCAAGGAACAGAAGAAAGAGGAAAAACTGCAACGCAAGAAAGCCGCGGTAGATGAAGAAGCGGGCGCACTCAACCCGGATGCTGATGGTGAAGTAACGAACGACGAGACTGAAACACCAAAAGATCCAGCTGAATAATTTTCGTTGTGGTGAGCAGGCCACCCCGGCTCACCACGCTCCCCTGCTATTCCAGCGGCATCACCGTCACCCGCACCTCCGGGTCATGGCTCCCTCCCCCCAGAATCACCCCACGCAACGGCGACACATCGGAGAAGTCCCGGCCCCAGGCCAGGGTGATGTGCTCCAGTGCCGGTTGCACATTGTTCGTCGGATCGAAATCCACCCAGCCCGATACCGGGCAATACACCGAGACCCATGCGTGGGAGGCATCGGCGCCGATCAGCCGTGGCTGGCCGGGTGGTGGCTGGGTGAGCAGGTAGCCGCTGATGTAACGCGCCGCCAGGCCGCGCGAGCGCAGGCAGGCGAGCATCAGGTGGGCGAAGTCCTGGCACACGCCGCGGCGACGCTCCAGCACTTCCACCAGCGGCGTGGCGACCTGGGTGGCTTCGGCATCGAAGGTGAATTCACTGAAGATCTTTTCCATCAGCGCCTGCACACCCAACAGCAACGGTTTGCCAGGGGGAAAACAGCTTTCGGAAAATTCGACGAAGGTTTTCTTCAAGTGCACGTAGGGCGATTCGAAGCGATAGCGACAGGCTTCGATCAACTCGAGCGACAGCGGCTGGCTGCTGTAGGTCAGGCTGTCGCGGGTCTGGTCCCAGGCGGGCGAGTGCTGGAAATCCAGCACCGGCCGCGCCAGCACTTCCACGGTCAAACCGGCATTGACCAGCAATTCATCGTGGGGCCGCTCGAACGCCAGGCGGGTGATCGGGTTGCCGAACACGTCCAGCTCATCACGGCGTGCGGACGGCGGCGGGCTGATATCCAGTTGCTGGGCGCTGCAACGCTGCCAGGCGCAAGGCCTAGGCCATAAATGCGCGAGCTGCTGGGCCAGGGACACCGGGCTGTCGTAGTGGTAATGGGTATCGTGGAAAATCTGGTAGCGCGCACTCATCACACCGACACCGTTTGCTGGCTGACATCATCCACATGGGCAAAGTGGCGCAAAGCCAGACGATCCGATACCTGCCCACTCTCATCGGCGACCGCCTGCAGCAGGTCGGCCAGGCCTTCAAGTGCAGCACGCACGCTGGATTCGCCAAACAACGGGTTCTCCAGGCACGCCAGGTCGAAACGCGCCAGGCGCTCCACCAATGGGCCCAGGCCGGTTTCCCGAGGCACACCAAAATCGTCGTTGAGACGTCGCAGCGTGCGGCTCACCAGCTTGAGCTGGAACAGCACCGCGTGGGGGTTTTGCTCGTCCAGCAGCAGCAGGTCGAGTACCGGGATCAGCTGCGGCACCGCCAGGTAGCGCGAGCGGTAGGTGATGCTGCTGTTGCCCAGCTCCAGCAACCACTCCAGGCCCGCTTGATCGAACACCGCCACGCCGCGCAGGAATGCCGCCAGGCTGCTGCTGAGAAATTGCAGGCGCTCGATGCGCCGGCCCATCATCAGGAAGCGCCAGCCTTCGTCGCGGGTCATGTCGTCCAGAGCAAACCCGGACAGCGCCGCCAGGGACATCACCAGGCGGTTGAGGAAGTCCAGCAACTCACCAAAATCCGGGCTTTCGCTCTCCAGCTCCAGGGCTTCGCGCTGCAACTCCACCAGGGCCTGCCAGTTTTCACGGGACAGCTTGCCGCGCACCTGGGACGCCGCCCACTGCAAGCGTTGCAGGTTGGCGCGCAGGCTCGACGGCCAATCATCGCCGAGCAAGGCCGCCTGCAAACGCTCGGGCAGCTCGCCCTCCTCCGGCAGCAGGCGCAGGTTTTCACCCAACTCGACCGCCGCCTGCAAGGCCAGGGGGTCATCGCCGTCGACATAGCGCGCCAGCACGATGCGCAGCCAGCGTGCGCTGTCGTCGCAGCGTTCGCAGTAACGGCCGAACCAGAACAGGTTTTCCACCACGCGGGACGGCAGATAAGGGTCGCGACGCACCAGGTCGTGTGCACCGATCGCGCGTTGGGCGCGCCAATGCTCGCCACTGCTGGCACGTTCGCCCAGCACCCAGGTGTCCTTGCTGGCGCCGCCGCGCTGCATCGATACCACTTCGGCATCGGCGTCGGCCGCCACGCGGGTCAGGCCGCCGGGCAATACACGGTAGCCCTCCGCGCTGGCCACGGCATACACGCGCATGCCGATGGCGCGGTGTTGCAGGTGATCCTCCACGGTGTGCCACACCGGTGCCTGGGACAGTTGCGCCAGCTCCTGGGCGACGTAGGCGTAAGGCCGCGCACGCATGCGTTCGGCCAGGGCCTGGCGTTGCTCGTCGTTCAAGTCGCGACCGAATACCGGGGTGAAACTTTGCGACGGAAACGCTGGTTTGATCAGCAGTTCCGGCAGTTTCTCCAGGGCTTCGGCGAGCACCGGCGCCTCACCGCACCACCAGGTGGCGATGGACGGCAGGATCAACTCTTCGCCAAACAGGAACTGGTTGATCCTGGGCAGAAAGCCGAGCAAACCGGGGGATTCCAGCACGCCGCTGCCCAGGGCATTGGCCACCAGCACATTGCCCTGGCGCGCGGCGTCGAGCAGGCCGGGTACGCCGAGGGCGGAGTCGGTGCGCAGCTCCAGCGGGTCGCAGAAGTCGTCGTCGAGGCGACGCATGATCGCGTGCACCCGGCGCAGGCCACTGAGGGTTTTCAGGAACACCGTGCTGTCGCGCACCGTGAGGTCGCCGCCTTCCACCAGCGGGTAGCCGAGCTGACGCGCGAGGTACAGGTGTTCGAAATAGCTCTCGTTGAAACGCCCAGGGGTGAGCAGCACGATCAGCGGCGGCTGGTCATCGCTCGGCGCCTGGCGGGCCAGGGTTTCCTGGAGCGTGCGGAAGAAACCGGTGAGGTGCTGCACCTGCAGATCACGGTACAGGTCCGGGAAGGCGCGGGACACGATGGTGCGGTTTTCCAACGCATAACCGGCGCCCGAAGGCGCCTGCGTGCGGTCGGCGGTGACCCACCAGCGGCCATCCGGGGTACGCGCCAGGTCCACGGCATACAGGTGAAGAAACGCACCATCAGGCGGTTGGATGCCCTGGCACGGCCAGAGGAAATTGTTATGCCCGAACACCAGCTCGGCCGGCAGCAGGCCTTCCTTGATCAAGCGTTGCGGCCCGTAGAGGTCCGCCAGTACGGCGTTGAGCAGGCGCGCACGCTGGGCGATACCGGCTGACAGCTGCTGCCATTCATCGGCCGCCAGCACATGGGGCAGCAGGTCCAGTTCCCACGGGCGATCGGCGCCCTTGGGGTCGGCGTAGACGTTATAGGTGACGCCGTTTTCCTGGATCTGCCTTGTCAGCAGCGCCTGGCGCTGGGCCAGTTGCGCGGGTGTGCTGCGTTGCAGGTGATCGAGCAAGCGCTGCCAATGGGCGCGTACTGCGCCACTGTCGTCCAGCAGTTCGTGATAAGTACCCGCGGTCAGCGGGTATTGGTCGAGCAAGTCGGGCATGGAACGCTCGGCAGAGGCAAAGGGGCTCAGTTTAATTCAAATTCACTGCAATCTAATGTGGGAGGGCGCTTGCTCCCTCCCACATTGTGATCGCTTTTAGTCATTTTTATTGGAGTGACGCCGCAGATCCAGGGTCATCGGCAATTCGTCATTGATCACAACACTCGGCACGGTGAGCTTGCCAGGCGTGTGGCCGAGACGGAAAAACCGCGCCATGCGCCGGCTCTCCGCCTCATTGGCGTTTACCGGCAGGCTGTCGTAGTTACGCCCGCCCGGATGCGCGACATGGTACTGGCAGCCGCCCAGGGAGCGTTGCATCCAGGTGTCCAGCAGGTCGAACACCAGCGGCGCGTGCACCGGGATGGTCGGTTGCAGGCAGTTGGCAGGTTGCCAGGCGCGGTAACGCACGCCGGCGACGAACTCGCCAATGCGCCCGGTCGGTTGCAGTGGCACCGGGATGCCATTGCAGGTCAGCAGGTAGCGTTGCGGCGGCAGCCCGCTCACCTTCACCTGCAAGCGCTCCAGGGACGAATCGACATAGCGCACCGTGCCGCCCACCGCGCCCTCTTCGCCCAGTACATGCCAAGGCTCCAGGGCCTGGCGCAGTTCCAGTTCGATCCCGCTGACGGCGTAATCGCCCACCTTGGGGAAGCGGAACTCCAGGTGCGCGGCGAACCATTCGGCGCGCAACGGGTAACCGGCGGCGTTCAACTCGACGATCACATCGGCAAAGTCCTGCTCGATAAAGTGCGGCAACAGGAAGCGGTCATGCAATTCGGTGCCCCAGCGCGCCAGTTTCGGCGGCGCATAGGGTTCACGCCAGAAGCGCGCGACCAAGGCCCGCAGCAGCAATTGCTGGGTCAGGCTCATGCGTGCGTGGGGCGGCATTTCAAAGGCACGCAACTCCAGCAGGCCCAAGCGGCCGGTGGCGCCATCCGGCGAATAGAGTTTGTCGATACAGAATTCGGCGCGGTGGGTGTTGCCCGTCACGTCGATCAACAGGTTGCGCAGCAGGCGATCCACCAACCACGGCGGGCATTCTTCACCCGGCCGCGGCATTTGCGCAAAGGCGATTTCCAGCTCATACAGCGCGTCGTTACGGGCTTCGTCCACCCGCGGTGCCTGGGAGGTCGGGCCGATAAACAGGCCGGAAAACAGGTACGAGAGCGAGGGGTGGTTATGCCAATAGCTGATCAGGCTGCGCAGCAGGTCGGGCCGGCGCAGGAACGGCGAGTCCTTAGGCGTCGCGCCCCCCAGCACAAAGTGGTTGCCGCCGCCGGTGCCGGTGTGGCGGCCGTCGATCATGAACTTCTCGGTGGTCAGCCGGGTTTGCCGCGCCTCCTCGTAGAGGAATTCGGTGCGTTCCACCAACTCGTCCCAGGTCGCGGACGGCTGCACGTTGACCTCGATCACACCCGGATCCGGCGTAACGCGGAAGTTGCTCAGGCGCATATCGAACGGCGGTTCGTAGCCTTCCAGCAGCACCGGGCAGTGCAATTCCTCGGCGGTGGCTTCGATGGCGGCCACCAGTTCCAGGTAATCCTCGACGCGTTCCAGGGGCGGCATAAACAGGTACAGGCGCCCTTCCCGCGCTTCGGCACACAGGGCAGTGCGGGTCAGCCAGTCGGCGGACTCGTCGACCTCGGGCACTCGCTCGTCGTTCGGCGCGGGTTCGCCATGGCTTTGCAGTTGCGCACTGGTCGGCAGTTCCGGCTGATCCTGGTTAGGGTCGGTGGGGTGCACGAACGGATACTCCGCCGCCGTCACCCACGGCTGCGAGGCCAACGGCAGGCGATAGCCCAGCGGCGAATCCCCCGGCACCAGGCGGCAATGGTTATCGCGCAGGTACCAGCGCCCGCTCTGCCAGCGGTCATTGGCCGCCGTACGCGCCAGCGGCAGTACCTGGCCGATGACTTTATCCAGGCCCTGCCTGAACACCTTGCGCAGGCGTTCGCGCTCCAGCTCGTCACTCAAGCGCGGGTCCTGGGCCGTGACGTTTTGCGGCAACGCACCTTCGCGCCACAGGTAGTAGAAATTGTCTTCGTAGGCCGGGAATACAAAGCGCGCCGGCAACTTCAGGCGCTCGGCGACGCTGGCCAGGAAGCGCCCGGCCATTACGCCATCGGCGCCGTAGTCCTGTTGTTCATCGGCGATCAGCGCGCTGTTGTGCCAGATGGGCACGCCGTCACGGCGCCAGTAGCAGTTAAGCGACCAGCGCGGCAATTGCTCGCCGGGGTACCACTTGCCCTGGCCGAAGTGCACCAGGCCCTTGGGTGCGTAGTGCTTGCGCATGCGCTGGAACAGCTCGGCGGACAAGCGCCGCTTGTTCGGCCCGAGGGCTGCGGTGTTCCACTCGGCGCCGTCAGGGTCGTCGATGGAGACGAAGGTCGGCTCGCCGCCCATGGTCAGGCGTACATCATCCTTGAGCAGGTCGCCATCGATCTGCCGGCCCAGGGCCTGGATCGCCAGCCATTGCTCTTCGGTGTAGGGCTTGGTGACCCGTGGCGCTTCCCAGATGCGCTCCACCGACATCTCGTGGGTAAATTCGCACTCGCAGGGTTCCACCAGCCCACTGATCGGCGCGGCGGACGATGGATCGGGACTACAGGCCAACGGGATATGCCCTTCACCGGCGAACAGCCCGGAGGTGGCATCCAGGCCGATCCAGCCGGCACCGGGCAAATACACTTCGCACCAGGCGTGCAGGTCGGTGAAGTCGACTTCGGTGCCGGAGGGGCCGTCGAGGGCTTTGACGTCGGCGGTCAGCTGGATCAGATAACCGGACACAAACCGCGCCGCCAACCCGAGGTTGCGCAGCAATTGCACCAGCAGCCAGGCCGAATCACGGCAGGAGCCGGAAGCATTTTCCAGGGTGAATTCCGGGGTTTGCACCCCCGGTTCCATGCGGATCAGGTAGCCGATGTCGGCGGCCAGGCGCTGGTTGAGGCCCACCAGGAAGTCCACGGCCGGCAACGGCGTGCGGTCGATACCCGCCAGGTAGGCGGCAAACCTCGGCGTCAGCGGCAGGGTTTCCAGGTACGGCGCCAGCTCGCGCTGTTCATCGGCGGCGTAGCTGAAGGGGATTTTTTCGGCGTAGGGCTCAAGGAAAAAATCGAACGGGTTGAACACCGCCATCTCGGCGACCAGGTCAACCTCGATGCGCAGTTCATCGGTCTTTTCCGGGAACACCAGACGCGCCAGGTAATTGCCCTGTGGGTCCTGCTGCCAATTGATGAAGTGCTGCTCGGGCAGCACTTTGAGTGCGTAGGACAAAATCCGCGTGCGGCTATGGGCCGCCGGGCGCAGACGCACAATCTGTGGGCCGAGTTCGACCGCGCGGTCGTAGCGGTAATGCGTAACGTGGTGCAACGCGACATGAATCGACACGGCGGCCTCCTGCGAGCCAGGGCATGGACACAACGCGCGCAAGACTTATGCCAGAGCGGCGGTCATTGCGCTTTATCGTAAGACCCGGTGCAGTACAGCACCAAAACGGCGCCGACGGTGGTGTCGTGGTGCAGGCGCCGCACATATTTGTGGCGTTAATGTGAGGATGGGTGGCGAATCTACCCAATCAACGGGTTTTGCGCTTTGCGATTACGGCTGGTTTAACCGCCTGCCGAATGCGACGGATTCCCACGAGTTTCATGCGCATCTCTCGCTGAACCTTGCTGTTAAGTGTCAATAATCCGAGCAATGGGAATAACAGCGCCAACCCATACAGGACTTTGTGAGGCTGGAATTGAACCATCGGAACTACAAACAGCAGACAGGCGACATAGATACCGACCATTACCCACACCCAGGAGGGTCGGCCCCGCAAAATCATAAAGTTGCTATGGACCGTCAACAGAATGAGCAGCGCCCCGGCAGACATGATCTTGAGCCCCACTTGAGCCATCGGCGCATCACGAAAATAGGTGATGAACGCCAGCGCCACAGCCAACGCCAAAGAAAAACACGCAGCAAATACGCCGCTCATAAACGTCAGAAAGTATTGTCTGAAAAAGTCGCGTAGCGTCATCAATTCGCTCATTCGCTTACCTCCTCGTACAGTCCAATCGCGATGGTGTTGACGTTTCCGGAGTAGGCACTCCCGCCAAACCCAACGCTTGCGCCCAGGACGTCTTTGATCTGGGTAGTGGTGCTGTGCTTGAGCTGCGTAGGGGTGAAACGCTTGGTGAGTTCGCCCGACGCCTGCCTCAATTTGATCATCTTCGCGGTCAAGCTGGGATGGTTGATGCTCAGCAGCTCTTTCGTCAGCTTGGCTCTTTCCTGGCGATTCAAACCGCGAAGCACATCACGCAGGCTCTTGCCCGTCGATGCTTTGGCGGCCCTGACCAGCTTGACCGTCGTCAGGGCCGAAGCGCCCACGCCAGCCAGTGATACGGCGTCCAGCACGATGGACGCATTCTGGTACCAGCCTTCACTGTCGAGCGAATCCTTGACCTCCGGTTTGGCGACTTCCAGCGCTGTTCGGGCAATGCCGTTGAAA
This sequence comes from Pseudomonas sp. NFX5, assembly GCF_049132125.1. Taxonomy (NCBI): domain Bacteria; kingdom Pseudomonadati; phylum Pseudomonadota; class Gammaproteobacteria; order Pseudomonadales; family Pseudomonadaceae; genus Pseudomonas; species Pseudomonas sp. NFX5. The sequence continues at coordinate 10,632 of NZ_JAFMZG010000025.1, read as the reverse complement.
CACTGAAGCGTACTTGCGCCGGCAGCCGCATACCCCACTACAACGATGACGGAACTGGCGCCAGCGCTGAAAGGCACCAGAATTGTTCCACTGGCGATCGCAGCCCAACTGATGACCGCCCCCAAGCAGGAGATTCCGGTATTCACGGCTTCGCCAATCAGTCGCGATTCTCGAGGATTGCTCACGACATGTTGAGCAAACTGTGTTGGCGCAATGTACTTCTGCGCTTCACGCAAAATGATGCGCTTGGGCTTGATGCTGCAGATGGGCTTGAATTCGCGCAGGGTAATGACATTGAAGTCAGCGTCGATATACACCACCCCCGCGCCGACGATGCTGGGGTCGGCGTCGATGGCCGCGAACAGCCGTGGCAGGTTGATCTGGCTTTCGATGCGCTGGCGCGCCATGAACTGGGAGCGGTTGGAGTCCATGCCGATGCCGGCCAGGGGGTTGCCCATGGGGTGTTCTTCCTTGAAGGGGTGGAGACTGGACTGACGCTATCGGGGGCAAGCCCCCTCCGACACTTGTCTGTATTCGCAATCCAATGTGGGAGGGGGCTTGCCCCCGATAGCGATTTAATGGGCGCCACCTTACCAAACAGCCTCCCCACCGCCTAGAAAGCAAAACGCCAGCACAAGGCTGGCGTTTGCATTTTCAAGCGACGATCAACGCGGCACGACCGGCTTGCGGGCCGGCTTGCCGCCCTTGCCCTTGGCCGCATCGCTGCGTTCCTTGGCCGCCTGCTTGTTACGCGCCTGGGCCGCCGCCTTGGCTTGTTCGCGCTTGTCCCACGGGTTGCTGCCGTCACTGCCACGGGGCGGCAGGCCGGTGTGCTGGGTAAGGATCCTGGTGGTGGTTTCCTTGGCGACCTTGTGGCTGCCAGCCGGCGTCGAGTTCTTGCGACGGGCGCTCTGGTAGCTGTCGGTGCTCGGCTGGTGCAGCGGGATCAGCTGGTCCTTGCCCGGCCCGATCAGGTCGGCACGGCCCATGCGGGTCAGCGCTTCACGCAGCATCGGCCAGCCCTTCGGGTCGTGATAGCGCAGGAACGCCTTGTGCAGACGGCGCTGCTCTTCGCTCTTGACGATGGTCACCGCGTCGCTCTTATAGGTGACCTTGCGCAGCGGGTTCTTGCCCGAGTGATACATCGCGGTGGCGGTGGCCATCGGCGACGGGTAGAACGCCTGCACCTGGTCGGCGCGGAAGCCGTTGCCCTTGAGCCACAGGGCCAGGTTCATCATGTCTTCATCGGTGGTGCCCGGGTGGGCGGCGATGAAGTACGGGATCAGGTACTGCTCCTTGCCCGCTTCCTTGGTGTACTTCTCGAACATGCGCTTGAACTTGTCATAGCTGCCGATGCCCGGCTTCATCATCTGGTTGAGCGGACCTTCCTCGGTGTGTTCCGGGGCGATCTTGAGGTAGCCACCGACGTGGTGGGTGACCAGCTCCTTGACGTATTCCGGCGACTCGACCGCGAGGTCGTAGCGCAGGCCGGAAGCGATCAGGATCTTCTTCACCCCCGGCAATGCACGGGCGCTGCGGTACAACTGGATCAACGACGAGTGGTCGGTGTTCAGGTTCGGGCAGATACCGGGGAACACGCACGACGGCTTGCGGCACGCGGATTCGATTTCCGGGCTCTTGCAGGCAATGCGGTACATGTTCGCGGTCGGGCCGCCGAGGTCGGAGATCACACCGGTGAAACCTGGAACCTTGTCGCGGATCTCTTCGATTTCGCGAATGATCGACTCTTCGGAACGGTTCTGGATGATCCGGCCTTCGTGCTCGGTGATCGAGCAGAAGGTGCAGCCGCCGAAGCAGCCACGCATGATGTTCACCGAGAAACGGATCATGTCGTAGGCCGGGATTTTCTCCTTGCCGTACGCCGGGTGCGGAACACGGGCGTACGGCATGCCGAACACGTAGTCCATTTCTTCGGTGGTCATCGGAATGGGCGGCGGGTTGAACCATACGTCCACTTCGCCGTGCTTCTGCACCAGGGCGCGGGCGTTGCCTGGGTTGGTTTCCAGGTGCAGCACGCGGTTGGCGTGGGCATAGAGCACGGCGTCGCCACGGACTTTTTCCACCGAGGGCAGGCGGATCACGGTCTTGTCGCGGGTCATGCGCGGGCTGGCCAGGATCTGCACGACCTTGGCTTCTTCCGGATCATCGACCGGCCCCTTTTCCTGCTCGATGGCGCAGGCCTGGGTGTCCTGGGTGTTGACGTACGGGTTGATGATCTTGTCGACCTTGCCCGGGCGGTCGATACGTGTGGAATCCACTTCGTACCAGCCGGCTGGGGTATCGCGACGGATGAACGCGGTGCCGCGCACATCGGTAATGTCTTCGATCTTGTGGCCCCACGACAGGCGCTGGGCGACTTCGACGATGGCCCGCTCGGCGTTGCCGTACAGCAGGATATCGGCGGTGGCGTCGATCAGGATCGAGTTGCGCACGCGGTCCTGCCAGTAGTCGTAGTGGGCGATGCGGCGCAGGGATGCTTCGATGCCGCCGAGTACGATCGGCACGTTCTTGTAGGCTTCCTTGCAACGCTGGCTGTACACCAGGCTGGCGCGGTCCGGGCGTTTGCCGGCCATGCCGCCTGGGGTGTAGGCGTCATCGGAACGGATTTTCTTGTCGGCAGTGTAGCGGTTGATCATCGAGTCCATGTTGCCGGCCGCGACGCCGAAGAACAGGTTCGGCTCGCCCAGTTTCATGAAGTCGTCTTTGGACTGCCAGTTCGGCTGCGCAATGATCCCGACGCGGAAGCCCTGGGACTCCAGCAGCCGGCCGATGATGGCCATGCCGAACGACGGGTGGTCCACGTAGGCATCACCGGTGACGATGATGATGTCGCACGAATCCCAGCCAAGCTGATCCATCTCCTCCCTGCTCATCGGCAGGAATGGCGCAGGGCCGAAACATTCGGCCCAGTACTTGGGATAGTCAAATAACGGCTTGGCTGTTTGCATGACGGTGACCGGTGTTGAGATGAAAAATCGCGGGCGCGGAATATAGCACAAATTTTGACCAATTCCGACGGTAATGGTCGGAATTGAACAGACGGGTTATTCGTCGTCGTCGAAGTTGTAGCTGCCCGGCGCCAGGTTCTCGAAGCGCGTGTATTTACCGATGAACGCCAGGCGGATAAAGCCGATCGGGCCGTTACGCTGCTTGCCGATAATGATCTCGGCAATGCCTTTGTGCTCGGTCTCGGGGTGATACACCTCGTCGCGGTACACGAACATGATCACGTCGGCATCCTGCTCGATCGCTCCGGATTCCCGCAAGTCGGAGTTCACCGGGCGCTTGTTGGGGCGTTGTTCCAGGGAGCGGTTGAGCTGGGACAGGGCGACTACCGGGCAGTTGAATTCCTTGGCCAGGGCCTTGAGCGACCGAGAGATTTCGGAAATTTCGTTGGTGCGGTTATCGCCACTGGAGCCCGGGATCTGCATCAATTGCAGGTAGTCGATCATGATCAGGGCGATGTCACCGTGCTCACGTACCAGGCGGCGCGTACGTGCACGCATCTCGGACGGGCTGATACCGGCGGTGTCATCGATAAACAGCTTGCGGTCGTTGAGCAGGTTGACCGCCGAAGTCAGGCGCGGCCAGTCGTCGTCTTCCAGGCGACCGGCACGCACCTTGGTCTGGTCGATACGGCCGAGGGACGACAGCATACGCATGATCAGCGATTCGCCTGGCATCTCGAGGGAGTACACCAGGACGGTCTTGTCGCTGCGCAACACGGCGTTTTCCACCAGGTTCATCGCAAAGGTGGTCTTACCCATGGATGGACGGCCGGCGACGATGATCAGGTCGGACGGCTGCAGGCCGCTGGTCTTCTCGTCGAGGTCGGTGTAGCCGGTGGAAATACCGGTGATGGCGTTGTCGGTGTTGAACAAGGTGTCGATGCGGTCGATGGCCTTGGTCAACAGGTCGTTGACGCTGACCGGGCCGCCGGTTTTCGGGCGCGCTTCGGCGATCTGGAAGATCTGGCGCTCGGCTTCGTCAAGGATTTCGGCGGCGGTGCGGCCTTCGGGGTTGAAGGCGCTGTCGGCGATTTCGGTGCTGATGCCGATCAACTGGCGCAGGGTGGCGCGCTCGCGAACGATCTGGGCATAGGCCTTGATGTTGGCGACGGACGGCGTGTTTTTTGCCAGCTCACCCAGGTAGCCCAGGCCACCGACCTGGGAGGTCTGGCCTTCCTTGTCCAACTGCTCGGCCAGGGTCACCACGTCGATTGGGGAGTTCTGGTCGGCCAGCTTGGCGATGGCACGGAAGATCAGGCGGTGGTCATGACGATAGAAATCACCGTCCGAGACTTGATCCAGCACGCGTTCCCAGGCGTTGTTGTCCAGCATCAGGCCACCGAGCACGGCCTGTTCGGCCTCGATGGAATGCGGCGGCACCTTCAGGGCAGCGGTTTGCAGATCGTATTGCTCAGGAGCTGAAATATCGTTCATGGCCACTTGGAATTAGGGGATTGTAGAAAAACAAAAGGCACGACCTGTAAACAGGATCGTGCCCGATGTTAACTGCCCGGCACACGAGGTGCCAGTCAGTTAGGTGCGACTTAAGCTGCTACCACGACAACGCGTACGGTGGCTTCAACTTCGGCGTGCAGGTGCACGGCTACGTCGAATTCGCCTACGTTGCGGATGGTGCCGTTCGGCAGACGAACTTCGCTCTTCTGCACTTCAACGCCGGAGGCGGTCAGTGCATCAGCGATGTCGTGGGTGCCGATCGAACCGAACAGCTTGCCTTCGTCACCGGCGGTGGCAGTGATAGTCACTTCCAGCTCAGCCAGTTGGGCAGCGCGAGTTTCGGCCGAAGCTTTCTTGTCTGCTGCTGCTTTTTCCAGCTCGGCACGACGCTCTTCAAACGCAGCCAGGTTGGCAGCGGTTGCAGCGGTGGCTTTGCCGTATGGCAGCAGGTAGTTACGACCGTAGCCGGCCTTAACGTTCACTTTGTCGCCCAGGTTGCCCAGGTTGGCGACTTTTTCCAGAAGGATCAGTTGCATGTGAAAATCCTCTAACTTTTAACCTTCACCGTTCGCGTTATCGGCGTCTTTCGGCGCAGAACGTCCGCGAAAATCAATCAGGCTGTCGACAATGGCCAAGACCACGAGTAACGGACCGATCAAGTGCATGAGCGGCAGGACGGTGACGTAGATCCCCACCAGCCAGAAACTGGCCAGTCTTTTCTGCGCGACAAGCCCGTGAATCAGGGACAAGCCAGCGAAGAACAGCGGCACACCGCACAACGGCAACAGGATCAAGGTGTGCCACCCGATAAACGGGGCAACGCACATGACGGCCAGCAGTGACAGCGCAACGCGCTTGGGGATCCGGATTGCGCGAAACTCGCTTCCGAAACCGCCGGGGTTATACAACAACGCCTGCCAATAGCGCCCAAGAATCAGGCACAACACACTAAAGACCTGCACCGAAACCGCTGTCGAAATGATCAACATCGGAACTGCCAGTGAAGCGAGTGCTGCTTTCTGGTCTGCCGAGAACTTCTCGTAAGACTCACCCATCACCAGCGGCAAGACGTGTTGAAACGTCTGCGCCAGCGACTCGATGAAGGAACCGAAGACGGTCCCCAGGCTCACCGCACACAACAACCCCACGGCCGTGCTGACCAGCAGCACGCGATTCCAGGAATGCCCGGCGCGCAAAACCAACGCCAGGCTGCAACTCCCCAACAGCACCAGAAGCGCTGTCGGGTCTTGCAGGAAATGCCAGCTCACCAACACTGACAACAACCCCAGACCCAGGACGCTCAAGGCGTCCGAACCGCGCCGCAGGAGCACAAGGCAACCCGCGGCGGCACCCAACCAGAACAACAACGGCAACACTGCACATCCAGCCACTACCAGAGTGGCCTGCACACGACCGCGCATGATGAACTCAGCTAAGGCGCGCATGCATTCAATCCCTTACTACTTGTCGACTGCCCGGTCTCAGCGGCCGTGGCTGTCGGTGTAGGCCAGCAGGGCCAGGAAGCGGGCGCGCTTGATAGCGGTAGCCAGCTGACGCTGATAACGTGCTTTGGTACCGGTGATACGGCTTGGAACGATTTTGCCGGTCTCGGATACGTAGGCTTTCAGAGTGTTGAGATCTTTGTAGTCGATCTCCTTCACTTCTTCAGCGGTGAAGCGGCAAAACTTACGACGACGGAAGAAACGTGCCATTTGATAGGCTCCTTAATAAGGTCCGTGGATTACTCGTCAGCGTTATCGCTGCTGTCGCTGTCATCACTATCAGCGCTATCAGCGCCTTCGTGCTCAGGACGGTCGCGACGCTCACGGCGCTCACTGCGGTTTTCTTCAGCCTTGAGCATCTCGGATTGGCCGGTAACGGCTTCTTCGCGACGGATGACCAGGTTACGGATCACTGCATCGTTGTAGCGGAAGTTGTCTTCCAGCTCGGCCAGGGCCTTGCCAGTGCACTCAACGTTCAGCATCACGTAGTGAGCCTTGTGAACATTGTTGATTGCGTAGGCCAGTTGACGACGACCCCAATCTTCCAGACGGTGGATTTTGCCGCCGTCTTCTTCGATCAGCTTGGTGTAACGCTCAACCATGCCGCCGACTTGCTCGCTTTGATCCGGGTGGACCAAAAAGATGATTTCGTAATGACGCATGAATGCTCCTTACGGGTTGTAGCCTGCCGCTCAAAAACGGTCAGACAAGGAGTGAATGACACTTATGGATCTTGCCGCAGGGAGGCACATCGGTGCCTGCCAGGAAGGCAAGGGGCGCAATTGTAGAGAAGGGGAAGAACGGGCGCAAGGTGATTGGTGATTATTTGAACAATCGCCCAGGCACCACAAAAGCAAATGTGGGAGGGGACAGTCCCCTCCCACATGCTGGTTCTACGCCAGGCTTGGAATTACTTCTTCGCCCTGGCCTTGGCACCACGCTGACGCTGGGCCTCAAACAGGCACACGCCGGTCGCGACCGACACGTTCAGGCTGCTGACGCTACCGGCCATCGGCAGGTGCACCAGATAATCGCAATGTTCACGGGTCAGGCGACGCATGCCCTTGCCTTCGGCCCCCATGATGAGGATGGTCGGACCGGTGAGGTCCTGGTCATAAATGCTGACCTCGACCTCTCCCGCCGTGCCCACGACCCACAGGCCGCGCTGCTGGAGTTTCTCCAGGGTGCGCGCCAGGTTGGTCACCGCCACCAGCGGAATCACTTCCGCCGCGCCACAGGCGACTTTACGCACCACCGGCGTCAAGGTAGCCGACTTGTCCTTCGGCACAATCACCGCCAACGCACCCGCAGCATCCGCCGAGCGCAGGCACGCGCCGAGGTTGTGCGGGTCGGTCACGCCGTCCAGCACCAGCAGCAGCGGTGCACCTTCGGTACGGTCGAGCAGCTCATCGAGCATCGCTTCGCCCCAGACCTGGCTCGGGCTGACGTCCGCCACCACACCCTGGTGAACGCCTTCGACCCACACGTCCATTTCACGCCGTTCGGCCTGGCCGATGGCGACTTTGTTTTGGCTGGCCAACTCGACCAACGCCTGTACGCGCGGCTCGCTGCGACCTTCGGCCAGCCAGACTTGCTTGACGCGCTTAGGATGGTGACGCAGCAGTGCTTCTACGGCGTGGACGCCGTAGATTTTTTCCAGACTCATGACTTGGCCTTAGGTTTGCGCGACCCGCCGCTTTTCGCGGGGGCCGAACCCGCTTTTGGCGGGCCTTTACGGTGTTTACTGGGCTTGCTCGACGGCTTTTCCGCCCCTTGGGACTTTCCCCCAGACGCCGCTTTACCACCGCTTTTGGCTTCGTTGAGCAACTGCTGCTTCAACTCACGGCTTTTGCGCAGTTCGGCGTTTTTCGCCGCCGCGTCGCTTGGGCGGTAGGCCTCGGGGGCTTTGTCCTTGGCTGCTGGACGGCGCCCGGCCTTGGCTGGAGCGGGCTCTGCAACTGCCGCTTTGGCGGGAGTGCCTTTGCCTTTGCTTGCAGGCGAAGTCGTCTCGCTGCCACGCTTTTTACGGCCCGGCGCTTCGGCGGGCTTGTCAGGCATGCCAAAGTCGATCTTGCGCTCGTCGAGATCGACGCGCATGACCTGCACTTCCACGGTATCGCCCAAACGGAAGCTGCGACCGGTGCGCTCGCCCGCCAGGCGGTGGTGCACAGGGTCGAAGTGGTAGTAGTCACCCGGCAAGGCGGTGACGTGCACCAGGCCTTCGACGTAGATGTCGGTCAGCTCGACGAACAGGCCAAAGCCGGTCACGGCGGTGATCACGCCTGGGAACGACTCGCCCACACGGTCCTTCATAAACTCGCACTTGAGCCAGTTCACCACGTCGCGGGTGGCTTCGTCGGCGCGGCGCTCGCTCATGGAGCACTGCTCGCCCAACTGTTCCAGGGCCGCTTCGTCGTACGGGTAGATCCGCGCCTTCGGAATGGTCATGGCACCGGCACGCTTGACGTGCGGGGTGTTCTGCTTGGAATGGATCACGCTGCGGATTGCGCGGTGCGTGAGCAAGTCCGGATAACGGCGAATCGGCGAGGTGAAGTGGGTGTACGCCTCGTAATTCAGGCCGAAGTGGCCCTGGTTGTCGGCGCTGTACACCGCCTGGCTCAGGGAGCGCAGCATCACGGTCTGGATCACGTGGTAATCCGGACGGTCCTTGATGCTGGCCAGCAGTGCCTGGTAGTCCTTCGGCGTCGGGCCGTCCTTGCCTTTGTGCAGGGACAGGCCCAGCTCGCCGAGGAACGCGCGCAGTTTTTCCAGGCGCTCCGGTGGCGGGCCATCGTGTACACGGTAGAGCGCAGGGATTTCGTGCTTTTTCAGGAATTCAGCGGTGGCCACGTTGGCCGCCAGCATGCATTCCTCGATCAGCTTGTGCGCATCGTTACGGGTGGTCGGGGTGATCGCGGCGATCTTGCGCTCGGAACCGAAGACAATCCGGGTTTCCTGGGTTTCAAAATCGATCGCGCCACGCACATGACGGGCACCCAGCAACACTTTGTACAACGCGTACAGCTGCTTGAGGTGCGGCACCACATGCCCGTACTCACCACGCAACGCCTTGGCTTCGCTGGTTTTCGGCTGCTCCAGGATGGTGCTGACCTTGTTGTAGGTCAGGCGTGCCTGGGAGTGGATCACCGCTTCGTAGAACTGGTAATCGGTCATTTCGCCGGTTTTCGAGATAGTCATCTCGCAGACCATGGCCAAACGGTCGACTTTCGGGTTCAGGGAGCACAGGCCGTTGGACAGCTGCTCGGGCAGCATCGGGATCACGCGCTCAGGGAAATACACGGAGTTGCCGCGTACCTGGGCCTCGTTATCCAGGGCCGAACCGATCTTCACATAGCTGGAGACGTCGGCAATCGCGACGAACAACTTCCAGCCACCGGAGAACAGGCGCAGCTTGCCGGGCTTGGCTTCGCAGTAGACCGCATCGTCGAAGTCGCGGGCATCTTCACCGTCAATCGTGACAAACGGCAGATGGCGCAGGTCGATGCGTTTTTCCTTGTCCTTCTCTTCGACTTCCGGCTTGAGCTTGGCGGCTTCCTTGAGCACAGCCTCAGGCCAGACGTGAGGAATGTCGTAGGTGCGCAGCGCGACGTCGATCTCCATGCCCGGCGCCATGTAGTTGCCGACCACTTCAACAATATCGCCCTGGGGCTGGAAGCGCGCAGTCGGCCAGTGGGTGATTTTCACCTCGACGAACTGGCCGACCTTGGCAGCGCCATTGCGGCCCGGGGTGATCAGCACTTCCTGCTGGACCTTCGGGTTATCCGGCACAACAAAGCCGATACCGCCTTCTTCGAAGTAGCGGCCGACGATGGACTCGTGGGCACGGGAAACCACTTCGACAATCACGCCTTCACGGCGACCGCGACGATCCAGGCCGGAAACCCGCGCCAGGGCACGGTCGCCATCGAACACCAGGCGCATCTGCGCCGGGCTCATGAACAGGTCGTCACTGCCGTCATCCGGGATCAGGAAGCCGAAGCCGTCACGGTGGCCGGCAATGCGGCCGAGGATCAGGTCGAGCTTATCCACGGGTGCATAGGTGCCACGGCGGGTGTAGATCAGTTGAGCATCGCGCTCCATGGCACGCAGGCGGCGGCGCAGGGCTTCGAGCTGGTCTTCGGTGGTCAGACCGAACTCTTCGACCAGCTGCTCACGGCTAGCAGGCGAACCCCGATCGGCGAGGTGCGCCAGGATCAGTTCGCGGCTAGGAATAGGGTTTTCATATTTTTCCGCTTCACGAGCGGCCTCGGGATCGAGGGACTGCCAATCGGCCATTAGAGATTTTTCACCTTGTCTATATGCGGGTTAGTTTGGCATACGCGTATTGAAACGGGAAATTTCAGGCATCAACAAGCGTTTAAAAGCCTTTTACAGCCCTCGCCGCGCACCTTGCACGACCATTGGAGAAATTTTCCAGGTTTTTTTCATAGCAGGGGTTTACAGTTAAAAAACCGCTCCGTATAGTGCGCGCCATCGACGACGGCAACGTTGTTGATGCTGCCCAGGTGGTGAAATTGGTAGACACGCCAGCTTCAGGTGCTGGTGATCGCAAGGTCGTGGAAGTTCGAGTCTTCTCCTGGGCACCAAATTCAGATCAAACCCGCGAAAGCGGGTTTTTTCGTTTC
>NZ_JAFMZG010000024.1:0-122234 GCF_049132125.1 Pseudomonas sp. NFX5 | reverse complement strand
TGCCCAGGTGGTGAAATTGGTAGACACGCCAGCTTCAGGTGCTGGTGATCGCAAGGTCGTGGAAGTTCGAGTCTTCTCCTGGGCACCAAATTCAGATCAAACCCGCGAAAGCGGGTTTTTTCGTTTCAGGCTTCTGATTTTTAACGAGAAAATCGATTTATATTTTTCGAATCAGGGGTTTACAGATTAAAAAGCCCTCCGTATAGTGCGCGCCATCGACGACGGCAACGTTGTTGATGCTGCCCAGGTGGTGAAATTGGTAGACACGCCAGCTTCAGGTGCTGGTGATCGCAAGGTCGTGGAAGTTCGAGTCTTCTCCTGGGCACCAAATTCAGATCAAACCCGCGAAAGCGGGTTTTTTCGTTTCAGGCTTCTGATTTTTAACGAGAAAATCGATTTATATTTTTCGAATCAGGGGTTTACAGATTAAAAAGCCCGCCGTATAGTTCGCCCCATCAACAGCGGCAACGTTGCTTGATAATGCCCAGGTGGTGAAATTGGTAGACACGCCAGCTTCAGGTGCTGGTGATCGCAAGGTCGTGGAAGTTCGAGTCTTCTCCTGGGCACCAAATTCAGATCAAACCCGCGAAAGCGGGTTTTTTCGTTTCCGGGGCTTGAAAACTCCATCAGCAATTTCCCCCCTTCGGCGCACTTGAGAAGTTTTATCGTTTATCCTTGCAATGATTTGTTGCACTCAAGTGAGGAAAACCCCGGATGATGATCCGCGATACCCGTCTCAAGACATCCCTTCTGCGTGGCCTGACCATCACTCTGCTCGGCCTGACCCTACTCTCCCCCGCCGCCTACTCCGCCGACAAAGTCTCCCTGACCCTGTACAACGGCCAACACAAAGAAGTCGGCGATGAACTCGCCAAGGCCTTCGAAGCCAGGACCGGCATTCACGTCAACGTACGCAAGGGCAGCAGCAACCAACTGGCCAGCCAAGTCGTGGAGGAAGGCGACCGCTCCCCTGCCGACGTGATCTACACCGAGGAATCGCCGCCACTGAACAAACTTGGCGAGCAAGGCCTGCTGGCCAAGATCGATGCAGGCACGCTCGACGTCCTGCCCAAGGATTACGTGGGTCGTAACGGCGACTGGATGGGCGTGACCGCACGCACCCGCGTCGTAGCCTTCAACCCCAAACTGATTGCCGAGAAAGACCTGCCCAAGTCGGTATTGGATTTCGCCGGCCCCGAGTGGCAAGGCAAGGTCGGCTTCGTACCTACCAGCGGTGCCTTCCAGGAACAGGCCGTGGCGATCATCAAGCTGCACGGCCGTGAAGCCGCCGAAGAATGGCTGACCGGCCTGCGTGCCTTCGGCAAGGTGTACAGCAACAACATGGTCGCCCTGAAGGCCGTGGAAAACGGCGAAGTAGCCACCGTTCTGGTGAACAACTACTACTGGTTTGCCCTGAAGAAAGAAAAAACCAACCTCGATTCCCAACTGCACTACTTCACCGATGGCGATGCCGGCGGCCTGATCACCGTGTCTTCGGCGGCCGCGCTGAAGTCCAGCAAGCATCCCAAAGAAGCCCAGCAACTGCTGGCGTTCATGGCCAGCGAAGAAGGCCAGCGCGTGATTACCACTACCTCGGCCGAGTACCCGCTGCGCAAAGGCATGGAATCCAACCGCGGCCTTAAGCCCTTCAGCGAACTGCAGCCGCCGAAAGTCACGCCTGCCGACCTGGGCAACGCAGAAGAAGCCCTGGACCTGGAACGTGAGGTTGGCTTGAACTGATGAACCCATCGCTACCCACCCCCGCCCTGCGCGGGGGGCTCAGCCCGCGCCGCAAGCGCCCTTCGATCTGGCTACTGCTCCCCGTCCTGCTACTGGTTGGCCTGAGCCTGCTGCCACTGGTGTACGTCGGGCTGAAGGCCTGGCAGGCGGGCTGGGCGCAGGCGGTGCATCTGCTCTGGCGCCCCTATGTGTTCGGGCTGCTGCGCAATACCCTGGCGCTGATGGTCGGCGTGACGGTGGCGTGCGGCGTGATCGGCCTGTCCCTGGCCTGGCTGCTGGAACGCAGCAATCTGCCAGGGCGCCGCCTCTGGGGTGTAGTCCTGTGCCTGCCGTTCGCGGTGCCGGCGTTTGTCAGCAGCTTCACCTGGGTATCCCTGAGCGCCCACTTCGAAGGGCTCGGCGGCGCGATCCTGGTGATGACCCTGTCCAAATACCCGCTGGTGTTTTTGCCAGTGGCCGCAACCTTGCGCAACCTGGACCCTTCCCTTGAAGAATCGGCCCGCACCCTGGGGCTGAATCGCTGGGGCGTATTCCTGCGCATCACCCTGCCCTTGCTGTGGCCGTCGCTGCTGGCCGGGGCACTGCTGATTGCCCTGCATATGCTGGTGGAGTTCGGCGCGCTGTCGATCATCGGCCTGCAAACCTTCACCACCGCGATCTACCAGCAATTCGAACTGGAGTTCAGCAACGCCAATGCCGCGATGCTTTCTGCGGTATTGCTGGTGATGTGCCTGACCCTGCTGTGGCTGGAACTGCGCGTGCGCGGCAAGGGCCGGCACGTGCGCATCGGCCAGGGCGCGGCGCGGCATGGGGAGCAGGTGCGACTGGGCAAGTGGGCGCCACTGGGCCAGGTGTATTGCCTGGCGCTGGCGATCATCGGCAGCGGCATCCCCTTGGGCATGCTCGGCTATTGGCTGGCGGTAGGTTCATCGGCGGCATTTCCAATGGCCGAGATTGGTGAGGCATTGCTGTCCTCCCTGATGCTGTCGCTGGGTGGCGCGGCACTGTGCCTGGCGCTGGCGGTACCGGTGGGGCTGCTGGTGGTGCGCTACAAGGGCCGACTGGCGACCTGGGCCGAGCGCCTGCCGTACCTGCTGCACGCCCTGCCCGGCCTGGTGATTGCGTTGACACTGGTGTATTTCGCCCTGCATTACGTGCCGGCGCTGTACCAGACCTCTGCGTTGCTGCTGATCGCCTATGCCTTGCTGTTTCTTCCATTGGCCCAGGCGCCGATCCGCACGGCCTTGAACAAGGCGGCGCCGCAGTTGGAAGAGGCTGCACGCACGCTGGGGGCATCGTCGTTCAGTGCGTTTTGCCGAGTGACGCTGCCGATTATTTTTCCGGCATTGGGTGCGGCATTTGCGCTGGTGTTCCTGGACGCCATGAAGGAATTGACGGCGACGCTGCTGCTCAGCCCCACCGGGCTGAATACCTTGGCGACTGCCGTGTGGGCACACACCTCGAATGTGGAGTTTGCGGCGGCGGCGCCTTATGCGGCGTTGTTGATAGTGGTGTCGGGGTTGCCGGTCTATCTGCTGACAACTCGGATGTACTTGAGCCGCTGAGATCGCTATCGGGGGCAAGCCCCCGATGAGGCCAGAACAGACGACGCTAAGCCCGGAACTGCCCCAGACTCGCCTTCAACTGCGCCGCCAACCCATCCAGCACCTTGCCACTGGCGGTAGTCTCCACCACCGCCTGCGCCGCACGCTCGGCCTGGGCATGGATCACCTCGACCCGGCCTCGTACCGCATGGGCGCCCTGGGCCTGATGCTCGGCGGCGCGGGTCGCCAGGCCAATCGCTGCATGCACCTGCTCCACCGAGGCCTGCACCGTCTGCTGCAAGCGCACGCTGTCGCGCAGCACCAGCAAACCTTCGTTGGCCTGGCGCCCGGCCTTGCCGATGGTTTCCACCGCCTCCCGCGCGCCCTGCTGCAACGCGACGATATGGGCCTGGATATCGCCGGTAGAACTTTGGGTCTTGCTGGCCAACGCACGCACTTCGTCCGCCACCACCGCAAAGCCCCGCCCGGTCTCGCCCGCTCGCGCGGCTTCAATGGCCGCGTTGAGCGCCAGCAGGTTGGTCTGCTCGGCGATACCATGGATGACCGTCAGCACCACTTCGATCTGCTCGCTTTGCTGGGCCAGGCGCTCGATAACCTGGGACCCGGCCTGGACCTGCCCCGCCAACGCTTCGATCAAACTGCCGACTTCGGCCGACGTTCGCGAGTTCTCGTCCGTCGCCTGACGAATATCCACCACCTGCTGCAACGCCGCCTGCATGGCGTGGCTTTCGGCCTGGGCCTCGTCGGCCATTTGCGACAGCGCGCGCAAACTCTCCGCCACCTCATCACGCTGCAAGCCAGCGGCCGCATCGGCGCCGGCATTGCGCAAGGTCATGGCGCCGATTTCCACGCCGGTACGCTGGGCCACATCGCCCGCCTCGCGCACGATGGGTTGCAACTTATCCACAAAACGATTGACCGCCGAGGCCATGTCGCCGATTTCGTCCTTGCTGTTGATCTGCACGCGCTTGGTGAGGTCGCCCTCGCCTGCTGCCAGGTCATCCATGGCCGCGATAAGCAGTTTCAGGCGATTGACCACACGACGGCCGAGAACCACGGCGATCAGCAGCAATACGCCGAAACCGACCACCGCCAGCCCCATGCCGATGCGCCAACGCAAGGTGCCGGCAGCCTCCTGCACGGCGCCGGTGGTGTTGACGGTCATCTGGGTCGCAGTGGCTTGCGCCGACTGCAGGCGAGCGCCCATGGCCGCCGCGCTATCCGCCGCGGCACCTTTGAGGCTGTCGCCGACCAACTGATCACCGCTGGCTATCAGTGCGGCAAAACGCTTGTCCAGCGCTTGCAGATCGGCCTCGACCGACGCGGTCGACACCCCCATGAGCACCTTGCCAATCTCCACGCCGTTAGGACTGATGGACGCCTCGACGTAGAACACCGAAGGATCGTTCTTCGCGGCGTTCAGGACTTTGTCCAGGGCGCGATCGCCCTGGCCTTTTTCCAGCAACGCCTTGTTGATCGGATTTTCGCGATTCAGATAACGAGTCAGGTGCTCACCCGCCGCGTCGTCATAGACCACGAACAGCACGTTGGGATTGCGCTGGGCGCGTCGGGCAAACTCGGACAGCGTTGGCACATCGCTGTCCCACATGGCGCGGGGCGCCACCGAGGCCAGCAGTTGCGCCATATCGTTGGCGGAGTCTTGCAGGTCTTTTTCCAGGGTCGCACGCAACTGTTTCTGCTCTGCCTGCAGGCGCTCGGAAAGCCCGGCGGTCAGACGCTGACGGGTACTGGTGGACAAGCTGTCCAGGCTCGACGTGACTTCCTTGCCGGCCTGGGCCAATTCACCGGACAGCTTCTGGCTGTCGATGCCCAGGCGACTGCCTAAATCGGCCTCCAGCGCCGTGACCGTGCTCCGGGTGAGAGCGACCGCCACCAGCACTTGCACCAAAAGAGCGATACCTAGGGTAACGAACACCGGCCGCAACAGACGGCTTTGTAACAATGAGAGAACGGCAGACATCGGGAATCCCTCCACCACGGGTGCCATTAATTTGATAGCACCGCGAAAGAAAGAAACATAGCAAGGGTCGTGCCGCTTGGCATGCAGATACGACAAAGGGCTCCCGAAGGAGCCCTTTGCTTTTTACATCAATAGCTTATTAAGCGAACGGGTGACGCAGAACGATGGTCTCGTTGCGATCCGGGCCCGTCGAAATAATGTCAATCGGCGCACCGATCAGCTCTTCAACGCGCTTGATGTAGGCACGGGCATTGGCTGGCAACTCTTCCAGGGTCTTGGCACCCACGGTCGACTCGCTCCAGCCCGGCACTTCTTCGTACACAGGCTGCAGGCCCACGTAGCTGTCGGCGTCAACCGGGGCAACGTCCTTGCCTTCGGCATCTTTGTAGCCGACGCAGATGTTGATGGTTTCCAGGCCGTCGAGTACATCCAGCTTGGTGAAGCAGATGCCCGAGATGCTGTTCACATCGATCGCGCGACGCAGGATAACGGCGTCGAACCAGCCACAGCGACGAGCACGGCCGGTGGTCGCGCCGAATTCGTGACCCTGCTTGGCCAGGTGCGCACCGACTTCGTCGAACAGTTCAGTCGGGAACGGGCCCGAACCTACACGGGTGGTGTAGGCCTTGGTGATGCCGAGGATGTAGTCCAGGAACATAGGACCAACGCCCGAACCGGTAGCGACGCCGCCGGCAGTGGTGTTGGAGCTGGTCACGTACGGGTAGGTACCGTGGTCGATGTCCAGCAACGAACCCTGGGCGCCTTCGAACATGATGTCCTTGCCGGCGCGACGCAGGTCGTGCAGCTCGGCGGTCACATCCAGCATCAGCGGCTTGAGCAGCTCAGCGTATTCCTTGCACTCGGCCAGGGTCTTGTCGAATTCGATGGCTGGCTCTTTGTAGTAACCCACCAGCATGAAGTTGTGGTAATCCACCAGTTCACGCAGCTTGTCTTCAAAGCGCGGCATGTTGAGCAGGTCGCCCACACGCAGGCCACGACGCGCGACCTTGTCTTCGTAGGCCGGGCCGATGCCGCGACCGGTGGTGCCGATCTTCAGCTCGCCACGGGCCTTTTCACGGGCCTGGTCCAGCGCAACGTGGAAGGACAGGATCAGCGGGCAGGACGGGCTGATACGCAGGCGCTCGCGCACCGGTACGCCTTTCTCTTCCAGCTTGGTGATCTCACGCAGCAGGGCATCCGGCGCAACCACGACGCCGTTGCCGATCAGGCACTGCACGCCTTCGCGCAGGACGCCCGACGGGATCAGGTGCAAGACGGTTTTTTCGCCGTCGATGACCAGGGTGTGGCCAGCGTTGTGACCGCCTTGGTAGCGCACTACGGCGGCAGCATGTTCGGTCAGCAGATCAACGATCTTGCCTTTGCCCTCATCACCCCATTGGGTGCCCAGGACTACGACATTCTTACCCATAACACTTGTCCTCATTCGCGCAAACTTGGTGCCGGCGATGGCCGGCAGGAAAACTCAAGAAGCCAGTGGCGATACTTGCCAAAGCCCGTTCTGCAGAATCAATTGCCGGTCGCAGTCCGCTTCACGGGCGGCGGCCAATGGCTGCCCAGGCAATGCCTGGACAACACGCTGACCCTCACTGCGCAACTGGCAAACCTGCTGCCAGAGTGCTGCGTCCGTACTGTCGGGCATCCAGATGCCACCAGACGGCAGCTCGACCTCAGCACGCCCCAGGGTCACCAGGGTTTTCAAATCGGTGGAAAAGCCGGTGGCCGGACGCGCACGACCGAAGTCGGCGCCGATGTCGTCGTAACGACCACCTTGGGCGATGGCCTGGCCAACACCCGGCACAAACACCGCGAACACCACACCGGTGTGGTAGTGGTAGCCGCGCAGCTCGCCCAAATCAAAATACAGCGGCAACTGCGGGAACCGCGCCGACAACCGCTCAGCAATCGCCAACAGGTCATCCAGTGCAGCCAATACCGGCGCCGGCGCCTTGGCCAGGCGTTCACGTGCAGCCACCAGCACTTCACGGCCGCCACACAGGTTGACCAGTGCACGCAGCATCTCGGCCAGATCCGCAGGCACGCCAGCGGTCAGGGCGATGACTTCATCGATCGCCTTGCGCTGCAGGGCATCGAACAGCTGTTGCTCGGCTTCACCGGACAAACCGGCCGCACGGGCCAGGCCACGGTAGATGCCCACGTGACCGAGGTCCATGTGGACATCTGGCACATCAGCCAGTTGCAGCATGGCCAGCATCAGGCTGATCACTTCAACGTCGCTGCTCGGGCTGGCATCACCGTACAACTCCGCGCCCAATTGGATCGGGCTGCGGGAGGACGACAAGGCACGCGGTTGAGCGTGCAGCACGCTGCCGGCGTAGCACAGGCGGCTCGGGCCTTCGCGGCGCAGGGTGTGCGCATCGATGCGTGCCACTTGCGGCGTGATGTCGGCACGGAACCCCATTTGCCGGCCCGATTGCGGGTCGATGACCTTGAAGGTGCGCAGATCCAGGTCCTGGCCCGCGCCGGTCAGCAGGGATTCCAGGTACTCGATATGGGGGGTCACGACAAACTCGTAACCCCAGCTCTGGAACAGATCCAACACCTGGCGACGCGCTACTTCAATGCGCGCAGCTTCTGGTGGCAGTACTTCTTCGATGCCATCTGGCAGCAGCCAGCGGTCTACCGTTGCCATTACGCCATTCCCCTATGATCCGGGCGGCCAGCCCTCGGCCGAGCCTTGAGTGAAGCAGAAAATACCCGCCCCCTGCATAAACCACGCGCAAGAGCGACGTGACGAACGACCTGTTAACGGCCTCGTCGGGCACTTTCCTCGAAAAACCTGTCACGCCTGCCGAATCAAACATGCAGACGCAAAAAAGCCGGGAATTTCCCGGCTGCCGCATCATACACCCGTTTTCTGAAAGGATCACCCCGCCAGGCGTTTTAGCCGCCCGACGGAGTGCGCCCTACAAAATCACGGGCTGGTTACTTGGACTTTTCCAGGTAGCGGAAGAAGTCGCTGCTTGGGTCCAGCACCATGACGTCGGTTTTGTTCGCGAAGCTTTCACGGTAGGCACGCAGGCTACGGTAGAACGCGTAGAACTCCTGGTCCTGGCCGTAAGCCTTGGCGTAGATCGCCGCAGCTTGAGCATCACCATCACCACGGGCCTCTTCAGACTCGCGATAGGCTTCTGCCAGCAGTACACGGCGCTGACGGTCGGCATCCGCACGGATACCTTCAGCCAGCTCGTTACCCTTGGCACGGTGCTCACGGGCCTCACGCTCACGCTCGGTGCTCATGCGCTCGAACACGCTGCGGTTCACTTCCTTCGGCAAATCGATGGCCTTGACCCGAACATCGACAACTTCGATCCCCAGCTCTTTTTCCGCCATCGTGTTCAACGAACGGGTGATATCCGCCATCAGCGCATCACGTTCACCGGACACCACCTCGTGCAGGGTGCGCTTACCAAACTGGTCACGCAGGCCCGACTCCAGACGGCGCGACAAACGCTCGTCGGCAATCTGCTTGAGGCCGGAGGTCGCAGTGTAGAAGCGCTCGGCATCCTTGACGCGCCACTTGGCGTAGGCGTCAACCATCACGGCTTTCTTTTCCAGGGTCAGGAAGCGCTGTGTCGGTGCATCCAGGGTCATCAGGCGCGCGTCGAACTTGCGCACCTGGTTGACGTAGGGGACTTTCACATGCAGGCCCGGCTGGACATCCGCCTGGACCACGCGACCGAATTGCAGCAGCACCGCACGCTCGGTCTGAGCCACGATGTAGAAGCAGTTCCAGGCAGCGATGACCACGACGACGCCCACAATCAGGGCGGTCAGCGATTTATTGCTCATCAACGACTCTCCCTGGTACGTGTTTGCTGTTGCAGCAAGTCAGCGGCCGCACGGGCGCTCGCTTCATTGGCAGCGGCATTGGAACCGGTGGACGGTGCACTGGAGCTGCTGCGACCACCTTCGATCATCTTGTCCAGCGGCAGGTACAGCAGGTTGTTCTGCCCACCCTTGCTGCCGGTCACGAGGACCTTGCTGGTGTTGCTGAAGACTTCCTGCATGGTGTCCAGGTACAGACGCTCACGCGTCACCTCAGGCGCCTTGCGGTACTCGGCGACCAGCTTGGTAAAGCGATCCGCTTCACCCTTGGCGCGGGAGACCACTTCGTCACGGTAACCGTTGGCATCCTCGAGGATACGCTGGGCCTGGCCACGGGCTTCCGGCACGACGCCGTTGGCGTAGGTCTCAGCCTGGTTGCGCGAACGCTGCTCGTCTTCACGGGCGCGGATCACGTCGTCGAAGGCTTCCTGCACTTCACGCGGTGCCGCTGCGCTCTGTACGTTCACCTGGGTGACGGTGATACCGGTGCGATAGGTATCGAGGAACCGTTGCAGGCGCTCCTTGATTTCGCTGGCCATCAGTTCACGGCCTTCGGTCAGCACCTGGTCCATGGCGGTGGAACCCACCACGTGGCGCAGGGCGCTTTCGGTTGCGTGTTGCAGGCTGATTTCCGGCTGATCGACGTTCAGAACGAAGTCCTGCAGGTTGCTGATCTTGTACTGCACGGTCAGCGGCACTTCGACGATGTTCTCGTCTTCGGTCAGCATCTGGCCCTGCTTGGTGTAGGCACGCTCACGCGTGACGTTCTCCATGTACTTCTTGTCGATCGGCGGGAAATAGATATTCAGGCCAGGACCGACAGTCTCGTAGTACTTGCCGAAGCGTAGCACCACGGCTTGCTCCTGCTCGTCCACGACGTATACGGCGCTGTACAGCCATACGGCCGCCAGCACGACAAGACCCAGGCCCAGCAGGCCGTAGCCGCCGCCCTTGCCGGTGCGACCACCTTCATCACCACCCCGTTTTTTTCCACCACCGAACAACCCATTCAGGCTTTCCTGCAGCTTTCGGAAGGCCTCGTCGAGATCTGGTGGCCCCTTGCGGTCGCCATTATTGCGGCGCTTACCACCCCAAGGATCCTGATTATTCGAGTTGCCACCCGGCTCATTCCAAGCCATAGCGCTCTCCATCTGATAAAGCAAAGACGCACCCACGGCGCGCCGACCAATGCTACAGAATGCCTGCTACTGCGGCACAACCGCTTTCGGAGGCTTTTATTGCAAAGTGTGTTGTTCGATGAACTCTGTCGGTACTACGCCTTCACGGCTGACCAGCCGATTGAGCTCCGAGCGCGGCAATCGAACGGCCAGCAAGCTGACACCTTCTTCGTCGTGTTCTTCTTTCTGTACCGCGCCCAGCTCGAAAAACTGTGCACGCAGTCGAGCAAAACGCTGAGGCAAGCGCAAGGTGCCGACGAACAAATCGCTGCCGAGCAATTCGGCAATGGCTTGTTCAAGCAGCTCCAAACCACTGCCATCGCGCGCCGACAGCCAGACCCGCTGGGGCTTGCCGTTCTCGTCGCGCTGGATTTGTGGCTCGACGCCTTCAAGCAAATCGAGTTTGTTATAGACCTCGAGGATCGGCAAGTCCTGGGCACCAATCTCACCCAGCACGACCATCACCTGTTCAATCTGCAACATGCGATCCGGTTCGGCCGCATCGATCACGTGCAACAGCAGGTCGGAATTGCTCGACTCCTCGAGCGTAGACCGAAATGCCTCGACCAGCTTGTGGGGCAGGTGCCGAATGAAACCCACGGTATCGGCCAGGACAATCGGCCCCAGGTCGTCGATATCCAGACGGCGCAAGGTCGGGTCGAGGGTCGCGAACAGTTGGTCAGCCGCGTACACGTCCGATTTGGTCACGTTGTTGAACAGCGTGGACTTGCCGGCGTTGGTGTAGCCCACCAGCGATACGGTAGGGATATCGGCACGCGAACGGCCACGTCGCGATTGCTCGCGCTGGCTGCGCACCTTCTCCAGTCGGCCCTTGATCTGACGCAGGCGAACCCGCAGCAGGCGCCGGTCGGTTTCCAACTGGGTTTCACCCGGGCCCCGCATGCCGATACCGCCACCCTGACGCTCAAGGTGAGTCCAACCGCGAACCAGCCGAGTGCTCATGTGGTCAAGCTGGGCCAATTCGACCTGGAGCTTGCCCTCATGGGTACGGGCGCGTTGGGCGAAAATATCGAGAATCAGGCCGGTGCGGTCGATCACGCGACACTCGAATACACGTTCGAGGTTACGTTCCTGACTGGGCGTGAGGGTGTGATTGAAGATCACCAGATCGGCTTCTTCGGCATGGACCAGGTCGCGCAGTTCCTCGACCTTGCCGCTGCCAATCAGGAATTTGGCGGTTGGCCGATGACGCGGCACGTTAAAAAACGCAACGGTCTCGGCGCCGGCCGAATTTGCCAGCTCCTGAAACTCCTGCGGATCTTCGCGCGCCTCAGGGTCCTGTCCATCCAAGTGAACGAGGATGACTCGCTCACCACCACCGTGGCGCTCAAAGAACAAAGGAGACTCCTATCAGGCGTTACCTGGCTCAGCGTCAGCTGCATCATCACCGGCGGCGCTAGGCAGACGGATTGGACGAACTGGAACCACTGTCGAGATAGCGTGCTTGTAGACCATCTGGCTGACGGTGTTTTTCAGCAGGATCACGAACTGGTCGAACGACTCGATCGTGCCTTGCAGCTTGATACCGTTGACCAGGTAGATGGAAACCCCCACTTTCTCTTTACGTAAAGTATTCAAGTAAGGGTCTTGTAGCGAATGCCCTTTTGACATGTGCCGCACTCCTTTAAGGATCAATAATAAAAAATCGGAAAATAGATAGCTTATGGCCGTCACACCCCCAAGGATAGACGGCAATTGCAAGGACTCAGCTCAATATGGAGACCGTTCCCAAGTATTTCAAGGCGCGTGACAGATTGTCGCTGTCCAGGCTGTCCAACCAGTGCAAATCGCTCCAGCTGCGCAGCCAGGTGAACTGGCGCTTCGCTAATTGGCGCGTGGCAATGATGCCGCGCTCCTGCATTTCGGCTGACGTCAGCTTGCCATCCAGATGATCCCAGACTTGGCGGTAGCCTACAGCACGTATCGAAGGTAACCCTGGATGCAGGTCACCTCTTGAACGCAGTGCTACGACCTCGTCCACAAACCCCTGTTCCAACATAATTGTGAATCTTTGTGCAATTCGTTCATGCAGCACCTGGCGATTTGCCGGAGCGATGGCCAGATTCGCCACAGTATAGGGCAATTGTGACTGTCCAGATGCGCCTGCATCAGCACTTTGCGCAGTTTGTTTCAGCCGCAGTTCAGTCATGGTCTGCCCGCTGACCCGCCAGACTTCCAGGGCGCGACTGAGGCGCTGGGGATCATTGGGGTGAATACGCGCGGCAGATACCGGGTCAACCGCTGCCAACTGGTCGTGCAGGGCTTGCCAGCCAAGGCGTGCAGCCTCTTCTTCGAGTTCGGCGCGCACCTGGGCATCGGCGGGCGGCATGTCGGCCAGCCCTTCCTGCAAAGCCTTGTAGTAGAGCATCGTGCCGCCCACCAGCAAGGGGATGTTGCCCCGCGCGGTGATCTCGGCCATGGCGGCCAGGGCGTCGGTGCGGAAATCCGCTGCGGAATAGCTCTCGGCCGGGTCGATGATGTCGATCAACCGGTGCGGATACTGCGCCAGCAGCGCTTTGGAAGGCTTGGCGGTGCCGATGTCCATGTCCCGGTAAACCAGGGCGGAGTCGACACTGATCAGCTCGCACGGCAGCACCTTGGTGAGCTCGATGGCCAGGTCGGTCTTGCCGGCGGCCGTGGGGCCCATCAGGAAGATCGCGGGGGGCAAGGCACTCATCAACGGCCGCGCAAGAACAGTTTGTCCAGATCATCCAGGCCCATCTGGGTCCAGGTCGGACGGCCATGGTTGCACTGGCCGCTGCGTTCGGTGTTTTCCATGTCGCGCAGCAGGCCGTTCATTTCCGGCAGGGCCAGGCGGCGATTGGCGCGGATGGCACCGTGGCAGGCCATGGTGCCGAGCAGTTCGTTGATGTGTGCCTGGATACGGTCACTGGTGCCGTACTCCATCAGGTCAGCCAATACATCGGCCACCAGCCGGTTGGCCTCGGCCTGCTTGAGCAGCGCGGGAATCTGGCGGATCGCCAGGGTTTCCGGGCCCAGGCGCTGCAACTCGAAGCCCAGTTTCTGGAACACATCGTGATGCTCTTCGGCGCAATCGGCCTCACGCTGGCTGACGGCCAGGGATTCCGGCACCAGCAACGGCTGGCCACTCAGGCCTTCGCTGGCCATGGCGATCTTCAGGCGCTCGTACATGATCCGCTCGTGGGCGGCGTGCATGTCCACCAGCACCAGGCCATGGGCATTTTCCGCGAGGATGTAGATGCCCTTGAGCTGCGCCAACGCGTAGCCCAGGGGTGGGATATCACCGCCACCTTCCGGCAAGGCCACGGCGCCCGGCTCGGCACCCGGCAACGGCGCAAAGAATTCACGATAGGCAGCCTGCGCTTCGGCGACCGGCACGGCCGATTGCGGACGCGGTGTGTATTGGTACTGATAACCCGCTCCCGAGCCAGAGCCCGGCGCCGTATAGCTCGGCTGGGGTTGCGGCGATTGCAGCAGGTTTGCCGCCAGGCTCATTTCGCCCTGAGGGCCAAACTCGCCCGCTTCGGGGCCGCTCGGCCGCACCACCGCCGTCACGATGGGCGCAGACAACTGGTCATCCGGGCGCACATCGCCCAAGGCACGGTGCAAGGTGCCATAGAGGAAGTCATGCACCATGCGCCCGTCACGGAAGCGTACTTCGTGCTTGGTCGGGTGCACGTTGACGTCCACTACCGAAGGGTCGACCTCGAAAAACAGCACAAAGGTCGGATGCCGGCCGTTGAACAGCACATCGCGATAAGCCTGGCGCACCGCGTGGGCCACCAGTTTGTCGCGTACCGCCCGGCCATTCACAAAGAAATACTGCAAGTCCGCCTGGCTGCGGGAGAAGGTCGGCAAGCCCACCCAACCCCACAGGCGCAGGCCGTTGCGTTCGATTTCAATCGGCAGCGCCTGCTCCAGGAACCCCGCACCGCACACTGCCGCGACACGGCGAGCACGCGCGGCGTCGTCGTTGGCTTCGTGCAGGCTGAGGATGGTCTTGCCGTTGTGGCGCAGGTGAAACGCCACATCGAAACGCGCCAGGGCCAGGCGCTTGATGACTTCTTGCAGGTGATCGAATTCGGTTTTTTCGGCCTTGAGGAATTTGCGCCGCGCCGGGGTGTTGAAGAACAGGTCGCGCACTTCCACCGAGGTGCCCACCGGGTGTGCAGCCGGCTGGACCCGAGGCGCCATGTCGCGGCCTTCGGTTTCCACCTGCCAGGCCTGCTCGGCATCACGGGTGCGCGACGTCAGGGTCAGGCGCGCCACGGAGCTGATGGAAGCCAATGCCTCACCGCGAAAGCCCAGGCTCATCACCCGCTCCAGGTCTTCCAGGTCGCGGATCTTGCTGGTGGCGTGACGGGCCAGGGCCAGCGGCAGGTCATCGGAGGAGATCCCACTGCCATCGTCGCGGACGCGCAGCAGCTTGACGCCGCCCTGCTCCACATCGACATCGATGCGTCGGGCGCCGGAGTCGATGCTGTTCTCCAGCAACTCCTTGATCACCGAGGCCGGCCGTTCAACGACCTCGCCCGCCGCAATCTGGTTGGCGAGGCGCGGGCTGAGCAATTCAATGCGCGACCCGCTGTTCAAGACTGATTCGCTCATTACTGCGCCGCCAATTCAGTGCCGGGGATGGTCAATACCTGGCCGATTTTCAACTCATCGCTCTTCAGGTTGTTGGCGCTGCGCAGGGACGCGGCCGAGACCTGGAAACGCACGGCCAGCATGGCCACGGTGTCGCCGGGCTGCACGCGATGGTCGCGCGGGCCCTGGGCGATTTTGCCGGAGTCGCGCAACCAGGCAATGTAGGTGCCCGGCGGCGGGTTCTGCTGGAAGAACTGGCGCACGCCAGCACTGATGGAGCGCGCCAAGGCCTGCTGGTGGCTGGCACTGGCCAGCTTCGAGGCTTCGTTGGCGTTGGAGATAAACCCGGTTTCCACCAGGATCGATGGGATGTCCGGCGATTTCAACACCATGAACCCGGCCTGTTCCACGCGCTGCTTATGCAACGAGGTCACCCGGCCGATGTTGCTCAACACCTTCTGGCCGACGTTCAAGCTGGAGGTCAGCGAGGCCGTCATCGACAGGTCAAGCAGTACCCCGGCGAGCATCTTGTCCTTGTCATCGAGGGACACGTTACCGGCCCCGCCGATCAAGTCGGAACGGTTTTCACTGTCGGCCAGCCAGCGCGCGGTCTCGGACGTGGCGCCGCGATCCGACAGGGCAAACACCGAGGCACCGAAGGCCGCCGTCGAAGGCGCGGCGTCCGCATGGATCGAAACGAACAGGTCGGCGCCCTTCTTACGGGCGATTTCGGTACGGCCGCGCAACGGAATGAAGTAGTCGCCGGTACGGGTCAGTTCGGCGCGGTAGCCTTTCATGCCGTTGACCTGGCGCTGCAGCTCACGGGCGATGGCCAGCACCACGTCTTTCTCATGCTGGCCGCGCGAGCCGGACGCGCCCGGGTCTTCACCGCCGTGGCCGGCATCGATCACCACGATAATGTCGCGCTTGCCGGCCGGCGCTGGCGGCGGCGGTGGCAGCTTGACCTGGGGTTGGGACGGGTTGACCGGTACGGCCGGCACTGTCGCCACGGCCGGGGTTGGCGCCGGCGGCGGCGCGGCATCGGCGGCGTTGTCGAACAGATCGACCACCAGCCGGTTGCCGTATTGGGCGTTTGGCGCCAGGGAGAAGCTTTTCGGGGTCACGACCTTTTTCAGGTCGATCACCACCCGCAGGTCGGTCGGCGTGCGCTGCGCCGAGCGCATGGCGGTAATCGGCGTGTTGGCGGTGGACACGTTCAACGGCGCGGCCAGGGTCGCACCATTGATGTCGATCACCAGGCGATCGGGCGCCGTGAGGGTAAAGACACTGTGCTGGACCGGGCCAGACAGGTCGAACACCAGTCGCGTGTTATCCGGCGCTCGCCACAGGCGAACACTCTTCACCTGTGAAGCAGCCAGAGCATTGACAGTCATTGCCGCAAGCAACACCCCTACGACAGCAACCAACGCGCGAAAGCGCATACCTAACCCCACCAATTATTTGAATTCCAAAGCCAGAGCGGCGCACCACGACTCACCGCGCGCACCCTGGGGCAACAACTTCAGCTGACGTCCGTGATCATGCGGCGTAATGGTAATGGTCAGGTCCGGCTTTGGCAAAAAGCCTGTGCCTTTATCTGGCCACTCGATCAGGCACAGCGCGTCTTCATCGAAGTAATCACGGATGCCCATGAATTCGAGTTCTTCGGGATCGACCAGGCGGTAGAGATCGAAATGGAACGCCCGCACTGCGCCGATCTCGTAGGGTTCAACCAGGGTGAACGTGGGACTCTTGACCGCCCCCGTGTGGCCCAGACCGCGAATGATCCCCCGGGACAGCGTGGTCTTGCCCGCACCCAGGTCGCCTTCAAGAAAGATCAGGCCTGACCCGGCCGTGACCTGGGCAACACGCTGACCTAACGCCACCATGGCGTCTTCATCGGCCAGGAAAAGAATTACTTCAGGCACGGCGACTGTTCCTCCAGCAATTGACGAATGGCGGGTATCAGGTCGCTGGCGGCCAGCCCGCGACCAAAGCTGCCCTGGCGATCTCCCGCCGTGGCGTGCAACCAGACGGCCAGGCAGCTGGCTTCATACGCCGGCATGCCCTGGGCCAGCAGCGCACCTACCAGGCCGGCCAAAACGTCACCGAGGCCCGCCGTCGCCATCGCCGGATGGCCTTGATCGCAGCGTGAAACGCGCCCGTCCGGGCTGGCAATCAAACTGCCAGCACCCTTGAGGATAGCCACTGCATTGAATTTCTGGCTCAACGCGCGCGCCACCTTAAGACGGTCGGCCTGAACCTCGGCTGTCGAAATCCCCAACAAGCGCGCCGCTTCCCCAGGATGCGGAGTGATCACGCAATCGGCCGGCAGGCTCACGCTGCCAGTCGCCAGTTGATTGAGCGCATCGGCATCCCAGACCTGCGGCTGCCGTGCATTGGCTGCAACAGACAACAGGCTTTTACCCCAGGCGGCTTCGCCAAGGCCGGGGCCAATGACGATTACCGAGATTTTTTCCAGCAAGCCCATCAACTGGTTGGCCGAACTCACGCCGACGCTCATGACTTCCGGCAAACGCGCCAGCGCGGCCGGCACGTGCTCAAGGCGAGTGGCCAGGGACACCATGCCCGCGCCACTGCGCAGGGCGCTTTCGGCACTCAACAGCGCGGCACCGCCAAAGCCCCGGTCGCCGCCAATCATCAGCAGGTGACCGAACTGGCCTTTATGGGCGTCAGGGGAACGCGCAGCCAGTTGCGGCAAATGGCCGTGCAACAAAGGCTGAACGTCGGTTATTTCGTGTTTTGTCTGCGGCATGCGTCTTCAAGCTCCGATGTCTGGCAGAATTATACGCATCTAACCTGTGGTTTCCCGTGTCTCATGCCCGCTATTACCTCCGATCTGCCCGCCCTCGCCCAATCGATCAAAGACTGGGGCCGCGAGCTGGGCTTTCAACAAGTCGGCATCAGCGGCCTGGACCTGGCCGAGCATGAACACCATCTGCAACGCTGGCTCGACGCGGGCTACCACGGCGAGATGGACTACATGGGCGCCCATGGCAGCAAACGCTCGCACCCGGACGAACTGGTGCCGGGTACCCTGCGCGTGGTGTCGCTGCGCATGGATTACCTGCCCGGCGACACGCAGATGGCGCAACTGCTGGCAAAACCGGAAAAAGCCTACATCTCCCGGTATGCCCTGGGCCGCGACTACCACAAGCTGATCCGCAAGCGCGTGCAGCAGTTGGCCGACCGCATCCAGGCGCAGATCGGCCCTTTCGGCTTTCGCGCCTTTGTCGACAGCGCGCCCGTGCTGGAAAAGGCCATTGCCGAACAAGCCGGCCTTGGCTGGATCGGTAAAAACACCCTGGTGCTCAATCGCAAGGCTGGCAGTTATTTCTTCCTCAGCGAACTGTTTGTCGATTTGCCGCTGCCCGTGGATCCACCCCACGCCACCGAGCACTGCGGCCGCTGCACCGCCTGCCTGGACATCTGCCCCACCAACGCGTTTGTCGGCCCCTATGTGCTGGACGCCCGGCGCTGCATTTCCTACCTGACCATCGAACTCAAGAGCGCAATCCCGGAAGACCTGCGCCCGCTGATCGGCAATCGGGTATTCGGCTGCGATGACTGTCAGATCGTTTGTCCGTGGAATCGTTTCGCGCGACCCACTGCCGAAAGCGATTTCAAGCCACGGCACAACCTGGATAACGCGGAACTGGCGGAGCTGTTCATGTGGGATGAGGATAAATTCCTCAGCAGTACCGAAGGCTCACCATTGCGCCGTGCCGGTTACGAGCGCTGGCTGCGCAACCTGGCGGTGGGCCTGGGCAATGCGCCGTCGAGCATTCCGGTGCTGGAAGCCTTGAAGGCGCGTCGGGATTACCCGTCGGAGCTGGTACGCGAACATGTGGAATGGGCGCTGAACCAGCACGCATCGCGCTAGTGCACGTCGTCGTTGTAGACGAACTTGGGCATTTCCCAGTGAAAACGGATCGCCAGCAGGCGCAATAGAAAGCCGCTGAACAGGGTCAGTAGAATCGCCTGCTCGCTGGGCAGTTCCAGGTAGAGGCACAGCAGGTAGAACCAGGCGGCGAGGAATGACACGCTGGCGTACAGTTCACGACGGAAGATCAGCGGAATGTCGTTGCAGAAGATATCCCGCAGAATGCCACCGAAGACGCCGGTGATCACCCCGCTGACCGAGGCCACCAGCATGCCGTGGCCCATTTCCAGGGCGGTCATGCAGCCGATCAAGGTGAACGCGACCAGGCCCACGGCATCCAGTGCGAGGAACAGCGAGCGCAGGCGACGCATCAAGGGTGCGATAAAGATCGTCACCAGCGCCGCGATGGAGGTCAGCACCAGGTATTCCGGGTGCTTGACCCACGTCAGAGGGTAGTGACCGAGCAATACGTCGCGTACCGAGCCGCCGCCCAATGCCGTCACGCAGGCGATCAGCACCACACCAAACCAGTCCATGCCGCGCCGGCCGGCGGACAACGCGCCGGTCATGGCTTCGGCGGTGATGGCGATGAGGTAGAGCATCAGCAGCATGAAGGCGATCCTTGTAGTGAGCGGGCTTGCCCCGCGCTGGGCTGCGCAGCAGCCCCAAATACTTGGCGATGATATCTATAGGGAAAAATGCGGCAACAGCAGTGGGGCCGCTACGCAGCCCAGCGCGGGACAAGCCCGCTCACTACAGAAAGCCCGGACACGGTAAGAAACCGTTTCAAGCCTTGATGAAATGCTTGCGGTAATGCTGCAGCTCGGCGATCGACTCGCGAATGTCATCCAGCGCCAGGTGGGTGCTGCCTTTATGGAAGCTGTCCTTGACCTCCGGCGCCCAGCGCGCGGCCAGTTCCTTGAGCGTGGACACATCCAGGTTGCGGTAGTGGAAGTAGCTTTCCAGCGCTTTCATATGGGTATAAAGGAAGCGACGATCCTGGCAGATGCTATTGCCGCAGATCGGCGATTTACCCTTGGGCACCCACTTCTCCAGGAAGGCAATGGTTTCGGCTTCGGCTTCGGCCATGCTGATGCGGCTGTCACGCACACGCTGGGTCAGACCGGAGTTACCGTGGGTTCGGGTGTTCCACTCGTCCATGGTGGCGAGCACGGCGTCGCTGTGGTGGATGGCGATCACCGGACCTTCGGCCAAGGTGTTGAGGTTGCTGTCGGTGACAATGGTCGCCATCTCGATGATGACGTCGGTGTCAGGGTTCAGACCGGTCATTTCCAGATCGATCCAAATCAGGTTCTGTGGGTTTTGCATGGCTTGATTCTCTTGGCACCTTGGCGTAGCTGCGCAGTTTAGCAGGCGGGGCCGTGCTAGACTCGCGACCGTTTTACCCAACCTTTGCATTATCGACACGGAACACCAATGGCCAAACGCCAGCTCAATCGTCGCCAAAACTGGCGCATCGAAAAGATTCAAGGTGAACGCGCCGCCCGCGCCGCCAAACGTGAATCCTCCGCCGTGGAAGCGCTCGAGGGCGGCGACCTGGGCCCCGAACAGACGGGCCTGGTAATCGCGCACTTCGGTGTGCAGGTCGAAGTCGAGGCGCTGGAAGGCGAACTCGCGGGCCAGGTGTTCCGCTGCCACTTGCGTGCCAACCTGCCTGCGCTGGTCACCGGCGACAAGGTGGTCTGGCGCGCCGGCAACCAGGGCATCGGCGTGATCGTCGCCCAACTGCCGCGCACCACCGAGCTGCGCCGCCCCGACAGCCGTGGCCAGCTCAAGCCGGTAGCGGCCAACGTCGACATGATCGTGATCGTGTTTGCACCGCTGCCCGAGCCCCATGCCAACCTGATCGACCGCTACCTGGTGGCAGCCGAGCATGCCGGCATTCGCCCGTTGTTGCTGCTGAACAAATTCGACCTGATCGACGAGCAGAATGCCCCCGCGCTCAACGCGCTGCTGGGGGTCTACCGCACCCTGGGCTACCCGGTGCTGGAAGTCTCGGCCCATCACGGCAATGGCATGGAACAGCTGCAACAGCAGTTGGACGGACGTATCAGCGTCTTTGTCGGCCAGTCGGGCGTGGGCAAATCCTCGCTGGTCAACAGCCTGCTGCCGGAAGTCGATACCCGCGTGGGCCCGCTGTCGGAGCTGTCCGGCCAGGGCACCCACACCACCACCACGGCGCGGCTGTTCCACTTCCCGGGCGGCGGTGAGTTGATCGACTCCCCGGGTATCCGTGAATTCGGCCTCGGCCACGTCAGCCGCAGCGATGTGGAAGCGGGCTTTATCGAATTCAACGACCTGATCGGCACCTGCCGCTTCCGCGATTGCAAACACGATCGCGAGCCGGGCTGCGCCCTGCTCAAGGCCCTGGAAGACGGCCGCGTGCAGCAGCAGCGAATGAACAGCTATCGGTCGATTATTGCGAGCTTGCCGGAAAGCAGTTACTAAACTGGCGAAACAACAAGGCCGCGATCATCGCGGCCTTGTTGTATATGGCTTAGGAACCCGTCCCCGGCACCGTAGGATCTTTCACCCCGCCATCATCAAACAGGTTCAGCTTCTGCCGCAGCTCATGGGCCGGCAATGGCTCCTGGCCGTGCGGAATGGTGTTCGGGTCGGCCGGGGCCTCACCTGGCGCGCCCGCCCCTGAGGTTGGGACCGATGGTGGTACATGCTGGTCACCTTCAATCGCACGCTGGGCCTTTTTGGTCAGCACCACGATATCGATGCGGCGGTTGATCGGGTTGAACGGATCCTTCGCATCAAACAGTTGCGAGGACGCAAACCCCACCACCCGCGCCACTTGCGGGTCCGGATAGCTGCCAGCCACCAGCGCACGACGCGCAGCGTTGGCACGGTTGGCGGAAAGCTCCCAGTTGCCGAAGTCACCCTGGCCCGCGTAAGGCTTGGCATCGGTGTGGCCGCTGATGCTGATCTTGTTCGGCACCGCCTTGATGGTGTCGGCCATGGCCAGCAGGATGTCTTCAAAGTACGGTTTCAAACGCGCGCTGCCAGAGTCGAACATCGGCCGGTTGGCGGCGTCGGTGATCTGGATACGCAAGCCATCCGGGGTGATCTCGAACGAAATCTGATCCTTGAACTTCAGCAGTTGCGGGTTTTCCTCGACCTTGTTCTGCAACTCTTGCAGCAACAGCTCAAGACGTTCCTGCTCGACCTGCTCGGCCATGGCTTCGACGGTATCGCGCTCGATCGGGATTTTTTCCTGCGGTGCCTCGGTCTTGACTTCCGGGTTGATGGTGCGCTCAGGCGCCAACTGCGGCGAACCGCCCAGGTCGATCACGAAGGGCGTGCCGCTTTCCGAGAAGCCAATCGGGTCTTTGAAGTAGCCGGCAATGGCGATCTTCTGTTCGGGCGTGGCGGTGGACATCAGCCACAGCACCAGGAAGAACGCCATCATCGCCGTGGCAAAGTCGGCGAAAGCGATTTTCCAGGCGCCGCCGTGGTGCCCCGCAGCGAAGCGCTTGACGCGCTTGATGATTATCGGCTGGTTGTTTTCCATGGCTTAGCGACCGCGAACCGCTTGTTCCAGCTCGGCGAAGCTTGGGCGATGCTTCGGGTACAGCACCTTGCGACCGAACTCCACCGCCAACGAAGGCGGCATGCCGGAAGCGGACGCCACCAGGCTGGCCTTGATCGATTCGTACAGGTTGATTTCTTCCTTGGCGTCGTGGGCCAGGGAGGTCGCCAGCGGGCCGAAGAAGCCGTAGGCCGCGAGAATACCGAAGAAGGTCCCCACCAACGCCGCACCTACGTGCATGCCGATAGCCGCCTGGTCACCTTCCCCCAGGGAAGCCATGGTTACCACGATACCCAGTACCGCCGCGACGATACCGAAGCCGGGCATGCCGTCGGCTACACCGGTCACGGCATGGGAAGGATGCTCCAATTCTTCCTTGAGGCTGAACAATTCCATGTCGAACAGGCCTTCAAGCTCATGGGGAGCCATGTTGCCGGAGGACATGATGCGCAGGTAGTCGCAGATATAGGCGGTCATGCGCTCATCTTTAAGCACGGCCGGGTACTTGGCGAAAATCGGGCTGGCCGCGGCGTCTTCGATGTCGGCCTCGATGGCCATCATGCCTTCGCGGCGGCTCTTGTTGAGGATCTCGTAAACCAGGCCCAACACTTCCAGGTAGAACGTGTGGGTGAAACGCGAACCGAACATGCTCAGCGACTTCTTGATCACGTGCATGGTCATGTAGCCGGGGTTCGCCTGCAGGAAGGCACCCAGTGCCGCACCACCGATAATCATCACCTCGAAAGGCTGGATCAGTGCCGCAATTTTACCGTGGGACAGGACGTAGCCGCCGAGCACGCTCGCGAAGACGACGATAATGCCGATAATTTTAGCCATAGGAGATGAGTACTTGCGCCGTCGGGTTCATGGACATATTTGGGGGAACTGGAAAACTCTTGTTCTACTTATCGGCAAAACTGCGCCAGACTATAGCCCGTTAAGGCGAAAAGCCAGTTCGGCCCGCTCCGGGTGTGTTGACCGCAAGTGATGATCGCGCCCCAATCATGGCTAATGAAACGACAGTCCCAACTGCAAAACCTGCTTCTCTAGCCGCTTGGATCAAGCGCCTGGACGAAGTGCTGCTGCCTGTTCCACAGGCCAGCCATGACCGCGTGTGCAAAGCCATCCGCGATAGCCGCAGTTCGTTGCGGGATATTGCCGAGCTGATGCAAGACAGCCCGGCCCTCGTACTCAGTGTCATGCGCGAGGCCAACAGCCACACCCATGGCAGCCTGACGGCGCCGGCGGAAAACCTCGAAGTGGCGCTTAACCGCCTGGGCCTCAAACGCGCCGAGGAACTGCTGGCACGCCTGCCGTCGGTGCCGGCCCATGAAATTCCCGTAGCGCTGCGCCAGCTGTTGCTGGTCAGCCAGCACGCCTCGCAACAAGCCAATGGATTGTTCGGCAGTCGCCTGGCGCGGCTGTGGCAGGACATTCACTGGGGCAGCCTGCTGTTTCTTTCACCGCTGTGGCCGATGGCCGTTGCCTACCCCAAGCTCCTGGAAGAATGGGAACTGCGGGTCATCCACAAGGGCGAGTCGGCACGCAAGGTCGAACAGGCATTGTTCGGCGTGCGCCTGCTGGACCTGTGCCTCGGCCTGACCGAGACCTGGCACCTGCCGATCTGGGTATCCCAGGGTTATACCCTGTTGCGGACCGAGCAGCGCTTACTGGTCAAGGCCCTGCACATCGCCCGCGAAGACGACCCTCTTCGTCACCAGCAACTGCTCGACGCCGACCCAAACCTGCGCCGCTGGTTGAATCAGCCGGCCAATACCGTGCTGCTGGCCAACGGCCTGGCGATGTCGGCCCAGGAGTCCTGGACCTGCCCGCACACCCAGCGCTGGCAGTACCTCACCGCGTTGTACCTGCAACAGCCCCTGGGCGAGGTGCAGCAACAGGTGCACCAGCAAGCCGTCACCAGCGCTCGCAGCACCTTGATGCCCGACCTCTGGCACCCGGCGCTGTCGCTGATCTGGCCGTGGCATGTGCACAAGATTCATCGCGGCCTGCTGCCTGCACCACCGCCCACCGCCGAAGCCCTGGCCGTCTGGCGCAAGCGTTGTACCGAACTGCTGGTAGAGCCGAGCCGCTTTGCCAACGCCATGCATTTGACCACGTGCGCCAAGGAAGCCCTGGTGGCCAGCGGCATGCAGCGCGTCCTGCTGTTCATGGCCGATCGTGCCCTGAGCACCTTGCGCGTGCATCAGGCCGACGGCCTGCCGAAGGACGCCGCCAACCTGAGCCTGGACGTGGTCAACAGTACGCTGCTGCAGCGCCTGCTGGAAAAGTCCGCCCAGGTGCGCCTCACACCGGAAAACCACGCCCAGTTCTCGGCACTGCTGCCGCCGATCCTGCGCCGCCTGTTCACCGGCGAGCACCTGTTGTTGCGGTCCATGAACTGCAACGGTCGCGTGGTGATGGTGATGGTCGCCGACCAGGGCGGCGGGCCGTTCTCGGAAACCACCGTGCAGGCCTTCGGTAAAACCGCCCAATGCATCGAGAAAGCCCTGCACAGCTTTACCAACCGCAGCGCTTGATGCTTGCGCTACAATCGCCGTCCTTTAATCGCCAACATTCGTGCCCAGGAGACCTCACATGCCTGACTTCTCTGGCTTGCCGCTGGTGATCGAATCCAGTGACCTGCTCGCTCAACTGGATGCCGAACACCTGATTCTGGTGGACCTCACCAGTGCCGCCCGCTACGCCGAAGGGCACATCCCCGGCGCGCACTTCGTTGACCCCAAGCGCACCCAACTGGGCCAGGCGCCGGCGCCCGGCCTGCTGCCCGGCAAGGCCGAGCTTGAGAAACTGTTCGGCGAACTGGGCCACACGCCCGACGCCACCTACGTGGTCTATGACGACGAAGGCGGTGGCTGGGCCGGGCGTTTCATCTGGATGCTCGATGTGATCGGCCACCAGAAATACCACTACCTGGATGGCGGCCTGCTGGCGTGGCTGGAGGGCAAGCACCCGCTCTCCACCGACGTGCCCGCCCCGGCCGGCGGCCCGGTCAGCCTTACGCTGCACGATGGCCCCACTGCCACCCGCGAATACCTGCAAAGCCGTCTCGGCGCTGCCGACCTGGGCATCTGGGATGC
The DNA here is from genome assembly GCF_049132125.1 of Pseudomonas sp. NFX5. Lineage (NCBI taxonomy): Bacteria > Pseudomonadati > Pseudomonadota > Gammaproteobacteria > Pseudomonadales > Pseudomonadaceae > Pseudomonas > Pseudomonas sp. NFX5. The sequence continues at coordinate 96,749 of NZ_JAFMZG010000024.1, read as the reverse complement.
GCGTGGCCCGCTGGAATACTCCGGCGAGAAAGTCCTCGCGGCCAAAGGCGGCCACATCCCCGGCGCGGTGAATTTCGAGTGGACCGCCGGCATGGACAAGGCGCGCAACCTGCGCATTCGCCGCGACATGCCGCAGATCCTCGAAGACCTCGGGCTGACCAAAGACAAAGAAATCATCACCCACTGCCAGACTCATCATCGCTCTGGCTTCACCTACCTGGTGGCCAAGGCGCTCGGTTATCCGCGAGTCAAAGGTTATGCCGGTTCCTGGGGCGAATGGGGCAACCACCCCGACACCCCCGTCGAGATTTAAGGTTTAAGGACAGTCAATGAAAAAGCAGTTGTTTATCCTCAGCCAGTACCTGCTGCCGCACCACCTGCTGTCGCGGTTGGCCGGCTGCATCGCCGAGTGCCGCGTGCGCTGGTTCAAGAATGCCTTCACCACGTGGTTCGCCAAGCGCTATCAAGTGGATATGTCCCAGGCCCTGGTAGAAGACGTGACCGCTTACGAGCACTTCAACGCCTTCTTCACCCGCGCCCTGAAAGACGGCGCCCGCCCACTCGACCAGACCCCTGGCGCAGTGCTGAGCCCAGCCGATGGCGCGGTCAGCCAGCTTGGCCCCATCGAACACGGTCGCGTGTTCCAGGCCAAAGGCCACAGCTTCAGCGTACTGGAACTGCTGGGCGGCGATGCAGCGGTCGCCGCGCCGTTCATGGGCGGTGATTTCGCCACCATCTACCTGTCGCCGAAGGACTACCACCGGGTGCATATGCCTCTGGCCGGTACCCTGCGTGAAATGGTCTACGTACCTGGGCGGATTTTCTCGGTGAACCAGACCACCGCCGAAAACGTGCCGGAGTTGTTTGCGCGTAACGAGCGCGTTGTCTGCCTGTTCGACACCGAACGCGGCCCGATGGCCGTGGTATTGGTGGGAGCGATGATTGTCGCGTCGATTGAAACCGTATGGGCCGGCCTGGTGACTCCGCCGAAGCGCGAGCTGAAAACCTTCCGCTATGACGAAGCTGCCCGCGCGCCGATTCACCTGGAGAAGGGTGCGGAATTGGGTCGCTTCAAGTTGGGCTCCACTGCGATCGTGCTGTTCGGGCCGGATCAGGTGAAGTGGGCTGAAGAACTGGTGGCAGGTTCGCCGGTGCAGATGGGCCAAGGCATCGCGTTACCTAAAGCCTGACGCCGAACCCAATGTGGGAGAGGGCTTGCCCCCCTCCCACATTTAGTCAGTTACAACTGACCGTCGCGGTCGCGAAAACCCAGCAGATACAGCACGCCATCCAACCCCAGGGTAGAAATCGCCTGCTTGGCCGATTGCTTGACCAATGGCTTGGCACGGAATGCCACACCCAAACCGGCAATGGCCAGCATCGGCAGGTCGTTGGCGCCGTCACCGACCGCAATGGTCTGCTCCAGACGCAAACCTTCCTTGTGGGCCAATTCCTTCAGCAGGTCCGCCTTGCGCTGCGCATCGACAATCGGCTCGACCGCGACGCCGGTCACCTTGCCATCCACCACTTCCAATTCGTTGGCGAACACATAGTCGATGCCCAGCTTGGCCTGCAATTGCTTGGCGAAGTAGGTGAAGCCACCCGACAGGATTGCTGTCTTGTAGCCCAGGCGCTTGAGTTCGGCAAACAGGGTTTCGGCGCCTTCGGTCAGGCGCAGCGACGCGCCGATGGAGTCCAGCACGCTCACGTCCAGGCCCTTGAGCAAGGCCAGGCGCTCCTTGAAGCTGGCGCGGAAATCCAATTCCCCGGCCATGGCGCGCTCTGTGATTTCGGACACCTGCTCACCCACGCCGGCCGCCTTGGCCAACTCGTCGATAACTTCGGCTTCGATCAGCGTGGAGTCCATGTCGAACACCGCCAGGCGGCGGTTGCGGCGGAACAGAGAATCTTCCTGGAAGGCGATATCGACATTCAGCTCCTGGGCCACGCTGAGGAATTCGGCGCGCAGGGCTTGCGGGTCGGCCGGCTCACCGCGCACGGAGAACTCGATGCAGCCCTTGCCCTTGTCGGCCGGGGTGTCCAATGGCATGCGCCCCGACAGACGGTCGATATGGTCGATGTTCAAACCATACTGCGCGGTAATGGAGCTGACGCGCTGCAGCTGTTCGGCGGTGACCTTGCGGGTCAGCAGCGTCACGATATGGCGCTTCTTGCCCTGGCCGGCCACCCACTGCTGGTAATCCGCTTCGGACACCGGGGTGAAACGAACCTGCTGATCGAGCTTATACGCCGTAAACAGGATGTCCTTGAGCACCGATGAGGCCTGCTCGGTGCTGGGGATTTCCACCAGGATGCCGAACGACAGCGTGTCGTGGATCACCGCCTGGCCGATGTCGAGAATGTTCACACCACCCTGGGCCAGAACGCCGGTAATGGCTGCGGTAAGACCTGGGCGGTCTTCACCAGTGATGTTAATCAGGACAATTTCGCGCAAGGCGCACCCCCAGGCTGGAAAAAAACCGCATTCTACCCACTTTCAGTGACCATCGGGCACAGCCAGCGCTTTGCCGGTCTTGGGCCTGTCGCTATACTGCGCGTCAACTTCACGGACCAAGAGCCGAGCTCAAGTGAACCGGCCCACGCCAGTAAAAACCGACAACTTCTTCCTGCTGATCTTCCGGGCACTGCGCCACCGCCGTGTACCGATCGCATTACGCATCGCCAGCCATAACGTGATCCTGGTCGCATTGGCCCTGGTGATCTACGCCTGCGTGATGGGTTTGCAATTCAAGCAGGCCATGCACGAGCAGGCCGACGCCCTGGGCGAGAGCCTGACCACGCAGACCGCCACTTCGGCGACTGAGCTGCTGGTGTCCAACGACATCCTCAGCCTCAACGTGCTGCTCAACAACCTGACCAAGAACCCGCTGGTGGCCCATGCTGCCATCTACAGCGTGGACAACCGCATCATGGCCGAAGCCGGGCAGCGCCCGAAAAACGGCCTGTTGGGCGAAGCCGAAGGCCTGTACCAGAGCAATATCACATTTCAGGATGTGAAGGCCGGCCAACTGCGTATCAGCCTCGACATGCAGCAGTTCCAGCAGCCGATGACCATCAGCCTGCAAAGCATGGGCATCCTCAGCGCCATCCTGCTGGCATTGGCCCTGGCCCTGAGCCTGCGCCTGGGGCGGCATATCTCCACGCCGCTCATGCAACTGCGCATCTGGCTGCGGGACATCGACGAGCACACCCCGGCAACCGACCGCCAGGATGAAATCGGCGACCTTGCCCGCCAGCTGCACGCCAGCTTCGCCCCGGAACCGGTGGTGCCCGAGGTCGAGCCAGAGCCTGAATACGACGACACCGATTACGACGAAGAGCCCGAGTTCGAAGTGCGCAACCTGCGTGACCCGGGCTTCGACGAGCGTCCGCCGGTGGCGGGCCTCAAGCCGGCACCGCGCCATGCCTTCAAGGCCGAAGAAGACGAGCTGGACGATGAAGACCCCTTCGCCGACCTGCGCGATACGTCAGCCGACAGCCCCGCAATCGCCCCCAAGGCAGCGCCGGTACGCAGCAGCGAGCCGCAGTACAGCGCTGTGCTCGCCGTGCAACTGGGTGCCCAGGACCAATTGCGTCGCCTGCCCCGCGCACGCCTGACCGAACTGCTGGAGCGCTACCGCGACTGCCTCGACCAGGCCGCCTCGCTGTACCAGAGCGAACTGCACACCCTGAACGACGGCAGCACGCTGATGCTGTTCCACAGCGAAGACAGCGGCGAAGACTACCTGACCAATGCGATTTGCTGTGGTGAGTTGCTGCGCGCCCTGGGCCATGAATTGCAGATCGAAGTCGCCGACAGCGGCATCACCCTGCAACTGCAACTGGGCCTCACCGTGGGCGACGACCTGTTCGGCATGAGCCAGATCGACCTGCTGCTGACTGAAAACGCCCAGGACGCACTGGCCTTGTCCCAGCACAGCCGCAACCTGCTGCTGGTGGAGCGCAAGATCAGTGAAGACACGCTGATCCGCCAACGCGCGCGTATCCGCCCGATTGCCAGCCCCGAGGGGGCAAGCTGCGTGGAACGGTTGATGGAACCGTATCCATCGATGCTGGAGCGGCAGTTGGCACGGATGCATGAGACCCGCTCCAAGCCCTGAAGCACACCGCCGGACTAATGTCTCCTGTAGGAGCGAGCTTGCTCGCTCCTACAAAAAGCATTAGGGCTTGCCCCCTCCCATATTTGGATCTCCACAAACCCCAAGTAAATCGCACACAAACAAAAGGCCCGCTGAATCAGCGGGCCTTTTGTTTATGTGGCATTCAGATCAGAACCTGAACACTTCCATATCCGTACGGATCGGCGTAGCCATCGGCATCTTCGGCTTTTGCGGCTCTGCCGGCTTGGCCTGTACCGGGGCCGACTTACGGGGCGCCTCGGCGATGGGGGGCTGGTTGGCCAGGGGCTTGAGGGCCACCGACAACTGCTGCGCCAATTGCTGCAGCAGCACGCCCTGGGCCTGAACCTGAGACGCAGTGGTGCCGGCATGTTCTTCCTGCAGGTGCACGATGCGGTTATCACGCACCTGGCCGCGACGGTCGATCAAGCGCCATTGCGCATCGAGGATCGCCGGTTGTGATTTACCGGAGTCGAGCCGGGTAATGGTCAGCAACACCTGCACATCCGGGCTGAAGCCGGTTGGCGCGGGCGCCAGGACCACACGCTGGCTGTCCAACTGACCGGCCACCTGACGCAACATCAACTGGTTGATGTCAGACGATAAACTGCCTGCCCAGCGACCATCGGTGGAACCTTGCAGGCTTCCATCGTTCTGACGTTGCAGCAGGGTTTCGCGTTGCAGGTAGTCGGCGACGACCACCGGCCCGAGCAAAACGGCCATGCCAGCGGTCTGGGCTGGCTGAGCTGGACTTCCGCTGTCCAGCTGGTACAGCGACACAGGCTGGTGTGTGCTGCAACCCGCCAACCCCAAAAGGCCAGCGAGCATCAAAAATAGAGGAACGCGTGGAGCAGTCATCATCCCATCCAGGTGGCTGCCACAAGGCGAACCACAATGTAATACTAAAAATAACCTAAACACGCTCGGCCACGCCGGCGCTGGAAAGGCCATATCATCCGTGAATATGCGCCATGACTCCAGCGCCAAAGCGTCGATCTACGCTTTAAATCGTAGATCGAGGGCTCTAATACGCCTTAAACCGGCGTCTCCACCAGCAAAGCATCCACACGCTGGAAGCCGCGGGGCAGTTTATTACCGCGACGACCACGCTCGCCCTTGTAGTGTTCGAGGTCGTCGGGGCGCAATGACAACGTGCGCTTGCCGGCCTGGAGCACCAGGGTGGAACCTTCCGGGATCACCGCGATGTCGGTCACGTACTCTTCGCGACTGGCCACCCGCTCGCCGGGAATACCAATAATCTTGTTGCCCTTGCCTTTGCCCAACTGCGGCAGATCGCTGATCTTGAACACCAGCAAGCGCCCTTCGGTGGTCACCGACGCCAGCCAGTTGCCTTCGCGGTCTTCCACCGGACGCGGCAGGATGACCTTGGCGTTGTTCGGCAGGCTCAACAATGCCTTGCCCGCCTTGTTCTTGGCCTGCAGGTCTTCACCCTTGACCACGAACCCGTAGCCCGCGTCGGAAGCGATCACATACAGAGAATCGTCATCCGGCAGCAGCACACATTCAAAATTCGCCCCAGGTGGCGGCGTCAGGCGACCGGTCAACGGCTCGCCCTGCCCCCGCGCCGATGGCAAGGTATGGGCCGGCACCGAATAACTGCGCCCGGTGGAGTCAATAAACACCGCAAACTGGTTGGAACGCCCAGCCGCAGCGGTCTTGAAGCCATCACCGGCCTTGTACGACAGACCAGTGGCGTCAATATCATGCCCTTTGGCTGAACGAACCCAACCCTTTTCCGACAGAACGACGGTAATTTTCTCGTTCGGCAGCAGTTCGGTCTCTGTCAGCGCCTTGGCTTCGGCACGCTGCACGATTGGCGAACGGCGGTCGTCGCCATAGGTTTCGGCGTCCTTGATCAACTCGCTGCGCACCAGCTTCTTCAGCTTGGCTTCGCTGCCCAGCAGGGCTTGCAGCTTGGCTTGCTCCTTGAGCAGCGCGTCCTGTTCGTCGCGCAGCTTCATCTCTTCCAGGCGTGCCAACTGACGCAAGCGGGTGTCGAGGATGTAGTCGGCCTGGATCTCGCTCAGCTCGAAACGCGCGATCAGCTCGGCTTTCGGGTGCTCGGCGGTACGGATGATGTGGATCACTTCATCCAGGTTGAGGTAGGCAATCAGCAAGCCGTCCAACAGGTGCAGGCGGCGTTCGACCTTGTCGAGGCGGAACTGCAGGCGGCGGCGTACGGTTTGTATCCGGAACTCCAGCCACTCGACCAGCAGGTTGCGCAGGTTCTTCAACTGCGGCTTGCCGTCCAGGCCGATGATGTTGACGTTGACCCGGTAGCTGGACTCCAGGTCCGTGCTGGCAAACAGATGCTGCATCAGCACTTCGTGGTCGACCCGGCTATTGGTCGGGATGATCACGATGCGGCAGGGGTTTTCGTGGTCGGACTCGTCACGCAGGTCAGCGACCTGGGGCAGTTTCGACGGTTTGGCCTGCATCAGCGCAGCAATCTGCTCCAGCACCTTGGCCCCGGATACCTGGTGCGGCAGGGCGGTGACGATAATGTCGCCGTCTTCGATGTGATACACGGCACGCATGCGCACCGAGCCCTTGCCGGTTTCGTACATCTTCAGCAGGTCGGCGCGCGGCGTGATGATTTCCGCTTCGGTCGGGTAATCCGGGCCCTGGATATGCTCGCACAGCTGCTCGACCGTGGCCTTTGGCTCATCCAGCAAGCGCACGCAGGCGGTGGCGACTTCGCGCAGGTTGTGCGGCGGTACGTCGGTGGCCATGCCGACCGCGATACCGGTGGTGCCATTGAGCAGGATATTCGGCAAACGTGCGGGCAACACCAGGGGCTCGTCGAGAGTACCGTCAAAGTTCGGCCCCCAGTTCGCGGTACCCTGGCCCAGTTCGCTGAGCAACACCTCCGAATAGCGCGACAGGCGCGCCTCGGTGTAACGCATGGCCGCGAAGGACTTGGGATCATCCGGCGCACCCCAGTTACCCTGGCCGTCGACGAGGGTGTAGCGGTAGCTGAACGGCTGGGCCATCAGCACCATGGCTTCGTAGCACGCCGAATCGCCATGGGGGTGGAACTTACCGAGCACGTCACCGACGGTACGCGCCGACTTCTTGTGCTTGGAGTCGGCGTCCAGGCCCAACTCACTCATGGCGTAGATGATGCGCCGCTGTACGGGCTTGAGGCCGTCGCCGATATGCGGCAAGGCACGGTCCATGATCACGTACATGGAGTAGTTGAGGTAGGCATTTTCGGTGAAGTCAGCCAGCGACCGGCGTTCTACGCCATCTAAGCTGTCTGCGAGGATGTCACTCATGCGGGCCTCATCATTGTTTGGTAAGGCGCAGCGGAAATGCCGCCGCGCCGGATCGATTCAAAAAAGTAGCCGCTCATGGCTGGGCGCTCCAGCCGCCGGCGGGGGCGGCAAAACGATAGACCATGGGGCGTTTTTCCCCATCGGCGCGGGGGCCGAAATTATTGTCGATGCCCAGCCAGGCACCGTCTGCGTCCACCACCAGGGCTTCGGCCAGGCCATAGGGCTGGGCGTAACGCCGCTCGGGCGTCAGGGTTTCGTCGGCGAACGACCAGCACAGCTCGACCTTGGCCGTGACCGTATCGCGCCGGCAGATCTGGAACGCATTGCGCTCCAGGGTAAACAGCTTGCCGTTGAACAGTGACAGATCGGCGAAATCCTTGGACACCGCCTTGGCACCGACGAACTTGGCCGGCTGCATCTCCTGGCCGGCCTCGCTCAGCAACACGCAAGGGCCGTCGCAATCCCAAAGGCTTTGCGGGCGCTTGATGGAGATGAGGCCGCGCCGCTCACGCTCCGCAGCCAGCCAGAGCTGATTGCCCTCGGGGTTGATTGCCAGGCCTTCGAACAACGCATTGAAGTGCAGCAACATGCCACTGGCCCGGGCTTCACGCACCATGCCCGGGGCGATCTTCAACCATTCAGGCGCACCGTTCACCGGCACCTGCAGCACCGCCGCATGGGCTTCGCTGACAATGTAGCGATTGCCGGCGGCATCGCAGGTGATGCCTTCGAAATCCAGGTCGCCACCGCGAATGAACGACGCAGCCTTAGTGCGCGAACGCAGCCCCCAGGGCAACCCGGATTCCGGCACCGGCGGCACATCGATGCTTACCGCTTCGGCTTGCCAGGTCGGCGCACGGGTATCGAGACGGTAGATCTGGTCGTCATCACGATCGGAAACCGTCCACAGCGCCTTGCCACACAGCGCCAGGCCCGACAGGTTCCCGCCGCGCATGCCGTCCACCGGGTGTTCGGACACCAGCTTGAGCTCAGCCACGGGCGCGGCAACTACCGAAGTGGCCACCAGCCCGCTCAACATCAGGATCGCCAGGGCGAAACCTGTGCGCATCAGCCCAGGACCTCGGCGAGGTTGCCTTTGGATTCCAGCCAGGACTTGCGGTCCGGCGCGCGTTTCTTCGCCAGCAGCATGTCCATCATTTCCGAGGTGGCGGCGAAGTCTTCCAGGGTCAACTGCACCAGGCGCCGGGTGTTGGGGTCCATGGTGGTTTCACGCAGTTGCGGCGGGTTCATTTCACCCAGGCCCTTGAATCGGGTGACCTGCGGCTTGCCACGCTTCTTCTCGGCCACCAGGCGGTCGAGAATGCCATCGCGCTCGGCTTCGTCCAGGGCGTAGAAAATCTCCTTGCCCAGGTCGATCCGGTACAGCGGCGGCATGGCGACGTAGACGTGACCGGCATCCACCAACGGCCGGAAGTGCTGCACGAACAACGCGCACAGCAGGGTCGCGATGTGCAGGCCGTCGGAGTCGGCGTCGGCGAGGATGCAGATCTTGCCGTAGCGCAGCTGGCTCATGTCGGCTGCGCCCGGGTCGACGCCGATGGCCACGGCGATGTTGTGCACTTCCTGGCTGGCAAGGACTTCGCTGCCATCGACTTCCCAAGTATTGAGGATCTTGCCGCGCAACGGCAGGATCGCCTGGAACTCCTTGTCCCGCGCTTGCTTGGCGGAACCACCGGCGGAGTCGCCTTCGACCAGGAACAGCTCGGAGCGCATCGGGTCCTGCCCGGCGCAATCGGCCAGCTTGCCCGGCAATGCCGGGCCCTGGGTAATGCGCTTGCGCTCGACCTTCTTGCTGGCCTTGAGGCGACGGCCGGCGTTGTTGATCGCCAGTTCCGCCAGGGCCAGGCCCAGTTCCGGGTGCTCGTTGAGCCACAGGCTGAAAGCATCCTTGACCACACCGGAGACAAACGCCGCCGCTTCGCGGGACGACAGGCGCTCCTTGGTCTGGCCGGAGAACTGCGGTTCCTGCATTTTCATCGACAGCACGAACGCAATGCGCTCCCACACGTCTTCCGGCGCCAGCTTCACACCACGGGGCAGCAGGCTGCGGTATTCACAGAATTCGCGCATGGCATCCAGCAGGCCCTGGCGCAAACCGTTGACGTGGGTGCCGCCCTGGGCGGTGGGGATCAGGTTGACATAGCTTTCCTGCACGCTGTCGCCGCCTTCGGGCAGCCACAGCAGCGCCCAGTCGACGGCTTCCTTGTTGCCGGCCAGGCTGCCGCAGAACGGCTCGTTGGGCAGGCGTTCGAAATCGCTGACGGAGTCTTCCAGGTAGGAACGCAGGCCGTCTTCGTAGTGCCACTCGACTTTCTCGCCAGTGCCTTTGTCTTCAAAGGTCACCAGCAGGCCCGGGCACAATACGGCCTTGGCCTTGAGCACGTGCTTGAGGCGGCTGATGGAGAATTTCGGCGAGTCGAAGTACTTAGGGTCCGGCGCGAAGTACACGCTGGTGCCGGTATTGCGCTTGCCGACGGTACCGATGACCTGCAGGTCGGTGGCTTTGTAGCCATCGGCGAAGGTCATCTCGTACTCGTTGCCGTCGCGCTTGACCTTGACCCGCACCAGCGTGGACAGGGCGTTGACCACGGAAATACCCACACCGTGCAAGCCACCGGAGAACTGGTAGTTCTTGTTGGAGAACTTACCGCCAGCGTGCAGCTTGGTGAGGATCAGCTCGACGCCCGACACGCCCTCTTCCGGGTGAATGTCCACCGGCATGCCGCGACCATCGTCGGACACTTCCAGGGAGTGGTCGGCGTGAAGAATGACGTGCACCGACTTGGCGTGCCCGGCCAAGGCTTCGTCGACACTGTTGTCGATGACTTCCTGGGCAAGGTGGTTCGGCCGACTGGTGTCGGTGTACATGCCGGGGCGTTTGCGCACCGGGTCGAGGCCCGAGAGGACTTCGATGGCGTCGGCGTTATAAGAGCTAGCGCTGGGAGTGGCCATGGGGTCTCGTCGTGAGTCGTTCGATTAAAAGTGACCTGCGGCTTTACAGTGCTGCAAAGTCGAAGGATTGATACTGATCTGCGCCAATGCCGGCAAAACTCAACAGCGCCGGCAATTGCCGGGCGAACCCCTGGTAACCATGGTCGCCACCGGCCTGGATGCGCAAGGCACAGGCGCGGTAATACCCTTGGGCGAGGCGATAATCCAGTGTTTCATCGCCGGTCTGCAACCACACCTGGTAACGCGCGGCGTCCTGGGGTGCCGGTACTTCCAGCTCGGCCAGCGCCGTGACATGGTCGTGGGTCAGTTCCCAGGTTTCATCGGTGTAGAGGTTCTTCTGGGTGCCCAGGTAACCGTCGAACATCCGATGGGGGCTGACCGCCGGGTTGACCAGCAGTGCCTTGAGGCCATGGCGCTCGGCAAGATGGGTTGCATAGTAGCCGCCGAGCGAGCTGCCGACCAGCAGCGGCCGCCCCAGCTGGGCAATGGCTTCCTCCAATTGAGGAATTGCCTGACGTGGATGGTGATGCAGGGCCGGCACACGCAGTTGGTCGGCCAGGCCGAGGGCATCCATCACGGTCACCAGTTGGCAGGCCTTGTTGGACGCGGGCGCGCTGTTGAAACCGTGGATATACAGGATCGAAGCGGACATGCCGGGCTCTCCGTGCTTCAGCCAAAGAGGCGCAGTTTACAGGTAAATCTCAGTAGCCGTTGCTACCGTAATCCACCGTAAACGCGAAGCCGACCAGGCGTTCCACCCCGGTTTCCAGCCGTCCGTCGGCATGCAGGCGCAGCCAGCGATAACCCGGCGCTTGCTCGCTGACGCTGAAATCCTCGCTGCCCGGCGCGAACTGAATGCAGGTGGACGGCGAAGCCAGCAGGCGCACGCCGTTGCGCTCGCGGTCGATCTCCTGGTGCACATGGCCCCAGAGCACGGCCTTGACCTGGGGAAAACGGTCGAGCACGGCAAACAGGGCTTCGGGGTTGCGCAGGCCGATCGGTTCCATCCAGGCACAGCCGATGGGCACAGGGTGATGATGGAAGCACACCAGATGGTGCCGGCTCGGCGCCTCGCTGAGCGCTTGGGCCAACAGTTGCAGTTGCTGGTCCTGCAGGTAGCCGGGCACGGAACCGGGAACGGCGGAGTCCAGCAGGGTAACGCGCCAGTTGCCGACATCCACCACCGGTTCGAGCAAGTCGCTGTGTACCGCGGCGTGGGCCATGATCTGCGGCTCGTCGTGGTTGCCGGGAATCCAGCGCATGGGAGCGCCGATGGCCGCGGTCAGAGCGCGAAACTGCTGGTATGACTCCAGCGTGCCGTCCTGGGACAGATCCCCAGTGGCCAGCATCAGGTCGATGTGCGGCTGCTGCCGGCGCACCAACTCAACCACCCGCTGCAGGCTCTCGCGGGTGTTCATGCCCAGCAGCGTGCCGTCGGCTTCGGCAAACAGGTGGCTGTCGGACAATTGCACCAGCAACGCCGGCGCATCGGGGTTCACGGTGGATACGCTCGGCAAGGCGCTCTCCCAGGGCAATCACAGGAAAATGGAGGTAGGGCGATTATGCTGGGGCAGGATACAAAGAGGAAACCCAGGAAGCAGACGCAGTTCACATCTACCGCACGACTTCGAACTCGTGGCCCAGGGCCAGGCAATGGCTCAACCATTCACCAAGGAACACATTGAGCTGTGCTTTCTCATCGGGCTGGTGCATGAACACATTCGGGTAAGGATAGATGCTGCGAAAGCGCCGCGCATGTTCGGCGCTGATCACTTCGGCCATCCGCGCATCGTGGTACACCTGCACTTCCAGCTGCGGCACCGGCAGCCACGGCAGGCTGTGTTCCTGGCGCACCCGCAGGGTGGTGGTGTACGGGCAATTGACGATGACTTCCAGGGCCAGCACGCCCAGCATCTGGTCGCCATGGGTCACGCCGATGCGGCGCGCCTCCGGGGTGTGGCGCATGTCGGGCAACAGGCGCATCAGCCGCGCATAGTTGGCCTCGCAGGCGGCTTGCAGCCCGATCAGGTCGACTCGATAACGTTCCCGTGCCTTTACTGCCATAACCCCCTCACTTCCGCGCGATTAAGCGCAAGCCATTGCAGGGCGATAATGCTGGCTGCGTTGGAAATCCTGCCGTCGCGCACGGCTTGCAGGGCGTCTTCAAAAGCCCAGACCGTGACGCGGATGTCTTCTGCCTCTTCTTCCAGTCCATGGACACCACCGGCCCCCGAGCTGTCGCAGCGACCCAGGTACAAGTGGACAAATTCGGTACTGCCACCGGGCGACGGGAAATACTTGGTGATCGGCCACAGTGCGGAGAACGTCAGCCCAGCTTCCTCCTCGGCCTCGCGGTGTGCAACCTCCTCCGGCTGCTCATCCCTGTCGATCAGGCCGGCGACCATCTCGATCAACCATGGATTGTCGGTACGGCCCATGGCACCCACGCGAAACTGCTCGTTGAGCACCACTTCATCACGCTGCGGATCGTAGGGCAGAACACACACGGCGTCGTGACGGACGAAGACTTCGCGATTGATCACTCGGCTCATGCCGCCAGCGAATTTTTCGTGGCGCAATTGCACGCGATCGAGCTGGTAGAAGCCCTTGTAGGCATTGTCGCGCTGAACAATCTCGATCGTGCTCGGCGTCGATTTCGCAATGTCTGTCATACCCTTCCTCATCATGTCCGGTGCAATTCGCGCCATCCTAACGCGCTCGTGCCCCTTGGTGCAGCCCCTTTGCGGTTGCCGGGCCAGACGGAGGAGGTCAAACTCACGCTCAATCAGCTTAGTGGCGAACTGACTGCCTTGCTGGTAGTCGAAGCTGCACAATTTCGCTCTTATCGATAGACGAAGGACATCCATGTCGCTTTTAAAAATCGCCTCCGTGGCCTGCATCGCCCTGACCCTCGGCGCCTGCCAAAGCCTGTTCCAACCCAGCTATCGCACACCGCTGGAAGCCACCCGCGACGCCAGCGAGCAGAGCAAGCCGGGCTGCGCCGCCAGCGATTGCCCGCTGGTGAATATCGACACCGTGCACTTTGCCAAGGAACCCAAGCTGGATGCCCTGATCGAACAACGCCTGCTGGAAATGACCCGCACCAACGCGGGCGACCCGCTGCCGTCGAGCCTGGAGTCCTATCGCGAGCAATTCCTCGGCACCGCCGCCCCACGCAACAGCATGTACTTGCAGGCCAAGGTACGGGAGCAGCATGACGGTTTGGTAATCATCGAGCTGTCCAGCTACCTGGATCAGGGCGCCACCCACGGCGAGCCTGGCCGCGCGTTCATCAACTATTCGCGCCAGCAGCAAAAAGCCCTGTGGCTGAGCGATATGCTGCTGCCAGGCAAGGAAGACGCGTTCTGGAAAGCCGCCCAGGTGGCGCATAACAGCTGGCTGATCAGCACCCGCCTGAGCCTGGAACCGGAGTTCGTGAAAACCTACCCGTTCCAGAAAACCCCGAACGTGGCGCTGACCTACGGGGGCGTGATCCTCAAGTACCCCACCAGCACCATCGCGCCGTACGCCCTGGGCCATGTCGAGTTGCAGATCCCCTACTCGCGCCTGGAAGGCATCCTCAAGCCTGAGCTGGTGCCCGCGCGCCGCTGAAGGCCCGTCCCAGGATGAACTGCAACAACCCTGCCAGCACCAGCGCCGGCAGGGTTGCGCCGATGTCCGGGTACAGGTTGGCCAACAGGTGATACGTGCCGATGCCACCCAGCCAGGCCAACAGAGCCGGCCAACGCAGGCCGGCGAGCGTGCCATGATGACCACGACGGCGCAGGATGAAATGATCCACCAGCACCACGCCGAACAACGGCGCAAACACTGAGCCGATCAGCAACAGGAAGTTCTGGTATTGCGCCAACGGGGCAAAACAGGCAATCAGGGTGCAGATCACACCAATGGCCAGGGCAAGGTGCTCGACCTTCACACGCAACAGCATCCCACTGGACACCGCCGCCGAGTGAATATCGGCAAAGGCGTTTTCCGACTCGTCCAACAGGATCAGCAGCAGCGGAATCCCCAGGCCGGCCCCGGCCAGCGCCAGCAACAGCGCATTCACTTCACCGCTGGGCGCAAACGCCAGGGTGTAGGCCACGCCCAGGCTCATCAGCCAGAAATTACCGATAAAGAAGCCCAGCGCCGTACCGCCAAACACGTTTTTGGCGCGCTTGCCGAAGCGGGAGTAATCGGCAATCAGCGGCAACCACGACAGCGGCATGGCGATGGCGATATCAAAGCCCGCCGCAAAGGGCATCGAACCGTCACCGGCCTGGGCCCGGAGTGCGCCGAGGTCAGCCTTGGCGAACAGGTTCCAGGTCAGCCACAGGCAGGCCGCCAGCAGCAGCCAGATCCCCCATTTGCGCAGGATCTGCCGTACGAAGGTCAATGGCCCGCTGACCGCCAGCAAGGTCGCCAAACCACCGAAGAACAGTGTCCACAGCAACGGACTGGCCAACAGGCTGCCGTCGCTGAACGCGCGTACGCCCAACAGGCTGGCGGCATCGCGCATCACAATGATCTCGAACGAGCCCCAGCCGATCAGTTGCAGCAGGTTCAGCAACGCCGGCAGGCTCGCGCCTTTGGCCCCGAGGCTGAGCTTGAGCGCGGCCATGGCGGACAGGCCGGTGTCGCTGCCGATTACACCGACGGCGGCCAGCAACAGCACGCCGACCAGGGTGCCGAGGAAAATCGCCAGCAAGGAACCGGACAAGCCCAGGCCCGGCGCGAGCAAGGCGCCGGTTTGCAGGACCATCAGGCCGATGCCGAGGGAGAACCACAGGGAAAACAGGTCGCGGGCGCCGAAGACGCGTTTGTCAGCAGGCACCGCGATGTCGGGGGAGTAGGTGCTGGGTTGAATGCTCAAGGGTGTTATCTCTGAGGGGCATTTTTTGTTTGAAAGATTGCAATCGGGGCGGTGCGACGACTCGACAAGCCCCCCCACACTTGAATGTGTTCGCCATTCAAAATGTGGGAGGGGGCTTGCCCCCGATAACGGCGGTACAGGCACCGCCGTCTCTGGGTCAGACCTTCTTGTACAACTGACTGCCTTCCTGCTTGAACCGCTCCGCCTGCTCCGCCAGGCCCTTGGCCACATCCACATCCACCGCGTCAATGCGCTGGTTGGCCGCGTACTCGCGCACTTCCTGGGTGATTTTCATCGAGCAGAACTTCGGCCCGCACATGGAGCAGAAGTGCGCGACCTTGGCCGAGTCCTTCGGCAGGGTTTCGTCGTGGTACGAACGCGCGGTGTCCGGGTCCAGGCCGAGGTTGAACTGGTCTTCCCAGCGGAACTCGAAGCGCGCCTTGCTCAAGGCGTTATCGCGGATCTGCGCGCCCGGATGCCCCTTGGCCAAGTCCGCCGCATGGGCGGCGATCTTGTAGGTGATGATCCCGGTCTTCACGTCATCCTTGTTCGGCAGACCCAGGTGCTCCTTGGGCGTGACGTAGCAGAGCATGGCGCAACCGAACCAGCCGATCATCGCCGCACCGATGCCGGAGGTAATGTGGTCATAGCCCGGCGCGATGTCGGTGGTCAGTGGGCCAAGGGTGTAGAACGGCGCTTCGTCGCAGCATTCGAGCTGCTTGTCCATGTTCTCCTTGATCAACTGCATCGGCACGTGGCCAGGGCCTTCGATCATGGTTTGCACGTCGTGCTTCCAGGCGATCTTGGTCAGCTCGCCAAGGGTTTCCAGTTCGCCGAACTGCGCGGCGTCGTTGGCGTCGGCAATCGAGCCCGGGCGCAGGCCGTCGCCGAGGGAGAAGCTGACATCATAGGCCTTCATGATTTCGCAGATTTCGTCGAAATGCGTGTAGGTGAAGTTCTCTTTGTGGTGCGCCAGGCACCACTTGGCCATGATCGAACCGCCACGGGACACGATGCCGGTGACGCGCTTGGCGGTCAGCGGCACGTAGCGCAGCAGCACGCCGGCGTGGATGGTGAAGTAATCGACGCCCTGCTCGGCCTGTTCGATCAGGGTGTCGCGGAACAGCTCCCAGGTCAGGTCTTCGGCCGCGCCGCCGACTTTTTCCAGGGCCTGGTAGATCGGCACGGTACCGATCGGCACCGGCGAGTTGCGGATGATCCACTCACGGGTTTCGTGGATGTGCTTGCCGGTGGACAGGTCCATCACGGTGTCCGAGCCCCAGCGAATGCCCCAGGTGAGTTTCGCCACTTCTTCTTCGATGGACGAACCCAGGGCGCTGTTGCCGATGTTGCCGTTGATCTTCACCAGGAAGTTACGGCCGATGATCATCGGTTCCAGTTCGGTGTGGTTGATGTTGGCCGGGATGATCGCGCGGCCACGGGCGATTTCTTCACGCACGAATTCAGGGGTGATGATTTTCGGCACGCTGGCGCCGAAGCTGTGGCCGGCGTGTTGCTGGTCGAGCAGGCCACTGGCGCGGGCTTCTTCCAGCTTCATGTTTTCGCGGATGGCGACGTATTCCATCTCGGCGGTGATGATGCCTTTGCGCGCGTAGTGCATCTGGGTGACGTTGGCCCCGGCCTTGGCGCGGCGCGGGTTTTTCACGTGGGCGAAACGCAGCGCAGTCAGCTCCGCATCGCTCAGGCGCTGTTGGCCAAAGTGCGAACTCAAGCCCGACAGGCGCTCGGTGTCGCCACGCGCTTCGATCCACGGCGAGCGCACATCGCCCAGGCCTTTGCGCACGTCGATGATCACATTCGGGTCGGTGTACGGGCCGGAGGTGTCGTAGACCACCACGGGCGCATTGATTTCGCCGCCGAAGTCGGTGGGGGTCACGTCCAGGCTGATTTCACGCATGGGTACGCGAATGTCCGGGCGAGTGCCCTGCACGTAGATTTTTTGCGAGCGGGTAAACGGCTGCACAGAGCCGGAGTCGACCTTGGCCGATTCACTCAAGTGCACGGTGTTTTTCAGTTTTGTACTTTTTATTTCTGTGCTCATCACGGGCTCTCCAACTATCCAGGCGGTGGTTTTTTTGTCGGAGCGAACCTGTGACGGACGGATGCACTGAAACCAGTGCTGTGCTTGGTGCACGAGGGTTGTTCGAAGGTCGAACAACATCCCGGACGAAGCACAAGAGGACTCGCCGGGGGACGAGAAATCTTGTTCCCTACGCAGGCGTTAACCTGATCAGGTTCAACGGGATCCGGTATTTACCGATCTCAGCCTTCCAACAAGGCACCCCGACAAGAACTTGGCCAGTCTAGACCATGCCGTGGGCAAATTGCCAATAGCGGTGCATTCAGCGTGATGAATGGCGTGATTGCGGGATTGTTGCGCCGAGTCAGCGCCACTACACTCGATTGCCGCCACAATGCTTGACGCCAGGAATGGCCCGTCTTAGCCTTGGGCGCTAAATTATCGCCGTAATATTCACACTAGGGATCGCCTCATGCTGCGCAAACTCTCACTGGCTCTCGCCGTGTCTTGTGCGACCAACGGAATGGTCTGGGCAGCTGAAGCGCCCTTGTCCGCCAAAACTGACCTGGTCAGCGTCTATCAGGAAGCAGTGGACAACAACGCCGACCTGGCCGCCGCCCGCGCCCAATACGGCGCGCAGAAAGAAGTCGTGCCCCAGGCCCGCGCGGGGTTGCTGCCGAACCTGTCGGGCGGTGCCGACATCAATAACGTGCGCACCCAGATCGACACACCCGCCGCCACCGCCAACCGCGATGCCCACTCCTGGCGCGCAACCCTGAGCCAGCCGCTGTTCCGCGCCGATCGCTGGTTCCAACTGCAAGCCGCCGAAGCCACCAACGAACAGGCGGCGCTGCAACTCTCGGCCACCGAACAGAACCTGATCCTGCAAAGCGCCGAGAGCTACTTCGCCGTGCTGCGCGCCCAGGACAACCTGGCCTCGACCAAGGCCGAGGAAAATGCCTTCAAGCGCCAGCTGGATCAATCCAACGAGCGCTTCGACGTGGGCCTGTCGGACAAGACCGATGTGCTGCAATCCCAGGCCAGCTATGACACTGCACGGGCCAACCGGATCCTGGCCCAGCGCCAGGTGGACGATGCCTTTGAAGCGCTGATTACCCTGACCAACCGCCAGTACAACTCGATACAGGGCATTGTCCACACGCTGCCGGTGTTGCCGCCGCTGCCCAACGACGCCAAGGCCTGGGTCGAGACCGCCGGTCGCCAGAACCTGAACCTGCTGGCCAGCAACTACGCCGTCACGGCCGCCGAAGAAACCCTCAAGCAGCGCAAGGCCGGCCACGCACCGACCCTGGACGCCGTCGCACAGTATGAAAAAGGTGACAACGACGCCCTTGGCTTCAGCAACCCGAATGCCTTTGGCACGCCCTACCGTGGCGATGTGGAGCAGCGCACCATCGGCCTGCGCCTGAACATCCCGATCTACAGCGGCGGCCTGACCAGCTCGCAGGTGCGGGAGTCGTATTCGCGCCTGGGCCAGACCGAGCAGCAACGCGAAGGCCTGCGTCGCCAGGTGGTGGAAAACACGCGCAACCTGCACCGTGCGGTGAACACCGATGTGGAACAGGTCCAGGCGCGCCGCCAGTCGATCATCTCCAACCAGAGCGCCGTGGAAGCCACGGAAATCGGTTACCAGGTGGGTACGCGCAATATAGTCGATGTGCTGGACTCACAGCGCCAGCTCTACGCGTCGGTGCGCAACTACAACAACAGCCGCTATGACTACATCCTCGACAACCTGCGCCTGAAACAGGCGGCGGGCACCTTGAACCCAGGGGACCTGCAGGACCTGACGCGCTACCTCAAGGCCGACTACAACCCGGATCGTGACTTCCTGCCACCGGACCTGGCCAAGGCGGCCGCCGAGCAGCTCAAGGCTCGCCCGGGCTACTGAGCGCACCGCGAAACCAATGTGGGAGCGGGCTTGTTCCCTCCCATATTGGTAACGGTGTTAAGTCAGTGAGCTATCAGTCGATCCAAACCATCCAGCAAGCGCTTAAGCGCCCCCTGGTTAGCCTGCATCACCTTGAGCCCCGCCTGTGCCATCCGGCGTGCATCCTGCGGCAGTTCGAACAGCTGGCGTACGGCCTCGGCCAGCCCTTCTGCGTCCTCCACCTCTCGCAACGCCCCCGCTTCGCGCATCATCGCGCTGATTTCGAGGAAGTTGAACACATGGGGCCCCATGATCACCGGCTTGGCCAGCGCCGCCGGTTCCAGCGGGTTGTGCCCGCCGGTCGCGACCAGGCTGCCGCCGACAAAGGCACTGTCCGCCAGGGCATAGAGAAACAACAGCTCGCCCATGGTATCGCCGAGCAGTACCGACGTTTGCGCGGTCACCGGCTCGCCGCTGGAGCGACGCACCGTGGCAAACCCTTGTTGCGCACACAACTCGAACATCGGGCCGAAGCGCTCCTGATGACGCGGCACCAGGATCAGCAGCGCGTTGGGATAGCTCTCGAGCAGTTGCCGGTGGGCCGCCAGCACCACGTCATCTTCGCCTTCGTGGGTGCTGGCAGCGATCCACACCGGGCGCTCGGCGGCGCCCCATTGCTCGCGCAGGGCGGCGGCGCGCAGCGGCAGCTCGGGGTCGATGGTCAGGTCGAACTTGATCGAACCGGTGACTTCGACGGTTTCCGCGCGTGCGCCCAGGCTCAGGAAGCGCTGGGCCTCGGTCTCGGTCTGTACCGCGAACAGGCTCATTTCCGATAACATCGGCGCCGTCAGCCTGGCAAAACGCGCATAGCCCTTGGCCGAGCGCGCCGACAGCCGCGCATTGGCCAAAGCCACCGGAATACCGCGCCGGGCACAGGCGTGGATATGGTTGGGCCACAACTCCGTCTCCATGATCACCGCCAGCCTGGGCTGTACACGATCGAGAAAACGCTTGGCTGCACAGGGCAAATCGTAAGGCAGGTAGCAATGCTGGATGCGCGGCTCGTTGGCGAACAACGCCTGGATGCGCTCGGAACCGGTGGGCGTCATGCAGGTGACGGTGACCGGCAGCTGTGGATAACGCGCCAACAAACCGCGGATCATCGGCGCCGCGGCAATGCTCTCGCCCACCGACACCGCATGCACCCAGATCCCGCCCGGTTGCATCACCGGCAAGCCATAGGAAAACCGCTCGCCGACGCGCCGGGCATAGGCCGGCGCCTTGCGTGCACGCAACCAGAGACGTAAGGCCACCAACGGCAGCGCCAGGTAAAACAGACAGCTGTAGAGAGTTCTATTCATGGCGGCGGAGTTTATCGGCTTTTTCAGTCGATCGCCTGCAAGCACTCGGCAAAACGTTTGGCGAGAAAGCGCGCGGCGGGGCCCAGGTGCTCGTCGCGCCGCCAGACCAGCTCCACCACCAGGGCCGGTGGCGTCCATTCGCTGTCCAATTCCACCATCTGCTGCTGATAGGTCGGGTATTGCACGATATGCCGTGGCAGCCACGCCCAGCCCAGGCCGCTCATCAGCCACTCGGCCAGTACGTAGAAGCTGTCGGCACGCCACACCAGCGGGCTGGCCGCTTCGCTGCCGGGGTAGACACTGGTCTGGGTCGACATCAACAACTGGCGAAACTGGGCCAGGTGCTGGCAGGTCACGTACGACTCCTTGGCCAGCGGGTGGTTCACGCCGCACACCGTGACCATCTCCACACTGCCCACCACCCGCCGCTCCAGGGCTTCGGGGATCTGGTCGTGATAGAACAGCAGGCCCAGGTCGGCCTGGCGCTCCACCAACTTGCGCGCCACATCGCCCTGGGCGGCGCTGGACAGTTGTACTTCCAGCAGCGGGTACTGCCCCGCCAGCGCCTCAAGGCTGTCGAGTACCGGCTGGAACAACATGGCTTCATCCTGGGCCAGGCGCAGGCAGGCTTCTTCACCGCGGGTCAGTGACAGTGCCCGGCCATTGAGGCGCTCACATTGGCGCAGCACTTCGCGGGCCTCCTCCAGCAACACACTGCCGGCTTCGGTCAGGCTGGGCTGGCGGCCGCTGCTACGGTCGAACAGGCTCACGCCAAGGTCCGTCTCCAGCATCGCAATCGCGTTGCTGACTGCCGATTGCGCCTTGCGCTGCCCGCGCGCCACCGCTGAAAACGAACGCTGCTCGGCGACGCTGACAAACAAACGCATCTGCTCCAGGTTCCATTGCATGCTCATGCCACAACCCATCTTAATTTCGGATAGGTAATGACTTTACCCCATCTGATAAAACTCTAGAATGCCGGCCTTATCAGATTGCTTTACACCGAGGACTCACCCATGAACGCCGCCTACTGCTACCTGGCTATTGCCATCTGCTCGGAAGTGATCGCTACCGTTTCCATGAAAGCCATCAAGGGCTGGAGTACTCCCATCCCGCTGTTGCTGGTGATCGTCGGCTATGGCGTGGCGTTCTGGATGCTGACCCTGGTGGTGCGTACCGTGCCCGTCGGCGTGGCCTATGCGGTATGGGCCGGGATGGGCATCGTGATGGTCAGCATTGCCGCGCTGTTTATCTATGGGCAGAAGCTCGATGTGCCGGCGATGCTGGGGATGGGCCTGATTGTGCTGGGCGTGGTGGTCATCCAGCTGTTTTCGAAAACCGCCGGGCATTGAGTGTTCACTTGAGCCTCCATTGAATCCAGGACTCGCCGCCTCGCTAAAGCGCGACAGCGCCTGCGGTGTGCATGGTGCGGGATGTATACTTGCGGCCTTGTTTTGAAATGAGGTCGCCCATGCCATCCGTTATTTCCACCGACGTCCTGATTGTCGGCGCCGGAGTTGCCGGCCTCTGGCTGAATGCGCGCCTACGCCGCCAGGGGTTTTCCACGGTGCTGGTGGAAAACGCCACATTAGGTGGCGGGCAAAGCGTGAAATCCCAGGGGATTATCCACGGCGGTGCCAAATATGCCCTGCACGGCGCCCTCACCGGCGCCTCCGAAGCCATTGCCGATATGCCGCGCCGCTGGCGTGAAGCCCTGGCCGGTGACGGCGAGCTGGACCTGTCCGGCGTGCGCGTGCTCTCGCAAGCCCATTACCTGTGGTCCCCTGGCACGATCGCCGGCAACCTCACCAGCTTTTTTGCCAGCAAGGCCGTGCGCGGCCGTGTCGATCAGGTCAAGGGCGACGACCTGCCGCCGGCCCTGCAAGACCGTGGCTTCAAGGGCAAGGTCTATCGCCTGGCCGAACTGGTGGTGGACGTACCCAGCGTGATCGAACGCCTGGCGCAACTGGCCGGTGACGGCTTGCTCGCCGGGCAGCGCATCGAACCACTGCGCGAAGGCGACACCCTGGTGGGCCTGAAGGTCGATGGCCGCGAAATCCGCGCCCAGCGCATCGTCCTGAGCGCCGGCGGCGGTACCGCCGAACTGCTCGCCGCCCTGGGCCTGAGCCAGCCGGCCATGCAGAAACGCCCGTTGCATATGATCATCGCCAAGGGCCCAGGCCTGAAGCCGCTGTACGCCCACTGCCTGGGCGGCGGTACCAAGCCGCGCATCACCGTCACCACGCACCCGGCTGCCGATGGCAATTGGGTGTGGTACCTGGGCGGCGACATTGCCGAGGCCGACGGCGTGGCACGCACACCCGAAGAACAGATAGCCACCGCCCGGAAAGAGCTGGCGCACCTGCTGCCCTGGATCGATATGAGCCAGACCCGCTGGGCGACGCTGCGGGTCGACCGCGCAGAGCCTCTGCAATCGGGCCTGAGCCGGCCTGACAACGCCTTCGTCGCCGAAGAGGGCCGCCTGCTGGTGGGCTGGCCGACCAAACTGGCGCTGGCGCCGGATTTCGCCGATCGCGTGATCAACAGCCTCGAACGCGACGGCATCCGCCCAACCGCATCGGAGCCTTTGCCCGACCTGCCAAAACCCGCCATCGGCGTACCGGCCTGGGAGCAACTGTTGCCATGAGCCTGCCGACCCTGCACGACCTGCACCGCCCCTTGGGCAGCACCGGCCTGCTGGTGTCGCCGCTCGGCCTCGGCACCGTCAAGCTGGGCCGCGACCAGGGTGTGAAGTACCCCAGCGGTTTCACCATTCCCGATGACGACGAAGCACGGATGTTGCTGCGCCAGGCCCGCCAGCTGGGCATCAACCTGATCGATACCGCACCCGCCTACGGGCGCAGCGAAGAACGCCTGGGGCCACTGCTGCGCGGCCAGCGCCAGGACTGGGTGATTGTCAGCAAGGTCGGCGAGGAGTTCGAAGCAGGCCTGTCCCGCCATGATTTCAGCGCTGCCCATACACGGATGTCGATCGAGCGCAGCTTGAAACGACTTGAAACGGATTTTATCGATCTGGTGCTGGTGCACTCCGATGGCAACGACCTGCACATCCTCAACGACTGTGAGGTGTACCCGACCCTCGCGCAGTTGAAACAAGAGGGCAAGATTCGCGGTTTCGGCTTCTCCGGCAAAACCGTCGAAGGTGGCGTGAGGGCTCTGGAACAAGGTGATTGCGCGATGGTCACCTACAATCTGAACGAACAGGCGGAAAAAGCCGTCATTGAGTATGCGGCGGCCCATGGCAAGGGCATCCTGGTCAAAAAGGCGCTGGCCAGCGGCCACGTCTGCCTGGAACCGGGAATGGATCCAATACACGCCAGTTTCATGCTGTTGTTTGCGCAAACGGGCGTCGCCAGTGCTATTGTCGGGACCATCAATCCGCTGCACCTGGCCCATAACGTGGCGACCGCTGCCAAGGTCATTCGTCAACTCTGATGCCGCCGACGCGGCCGACCCCGTCGCAAGAAGGAGCCGACATGCCGCGAACGCTCATAAGAAAAAACCCCAGCAACTTCAAGACACTGCCCCTGCACGTCGAAGCCACCCCCGAAGGCCTGAGCTACCAGAGCGTGGGTATGCCGCTCAACTTCGCCCAGACCCTGCAACGGCGCAAGCCGGTAGAGGTGCCGGATGCCGAACGCTTCGCCCTGGAACTGGCCAACCTCGGCGTATCGGTGCGCCTGACACTGCACTGGCAAAACAAGGATTACTGGGTGTTGGTGCGCCAGCGTCGCCAGGACCGTGGCGATGTGGTGCTCAAGCTGATCTCCGGCTACGTGCCCGCCCATGAACTGAACCTGCCGCTGCACACCGCCATCCAGGAGATTGCCGAGGAGTGCCTGCTGGAGACCCCGGAAGGCTGGCTCGGCGGGCGCTTCAACGACACCTGGTTGCCGGCCCCCTACTCCGCCGCGCTGCATTACCGCGAAGCCTTGCCGTTTCGCCTGAGCCCTTTGTCAGGGGCCGCACGCCCGGTACGTTGCGCAACCACCCAACTGATCGAGCGCCCGCGGGCCTATGTGCATGTGCCGACCGCGTCGCTGCAACTGATTTATGACTTGCGCCTGGAAGTGCCGAAGGAAGCCAAATCCCTGAGCCTGTTCCATGTGGATGAGCGGCTTGAAGGCGACCAACTGGTGGCACGCCTGGACCGCCAGCGCCCGGACCTGTACCTGATGCCATTGAAAGACGGCCAACCGCTCGCCGAGCTCTACACTGTCAAGAAAGACCAGCTCTACCCCGCCAGCACCCGCGGTCTGTACCTGGCGGAAAGCTTCGCCCAGCAGGAAGGCTGGCTGGTGCGCGACGAACGCATTCGCTGGAAGGATTGGCTGCGGCAGCAAGGCCTGGCGGAGCCTGAGAAAGAATCGAAATTGAAGCGCCTGACCGGCAAGGCGCGCCAGATGCTGCGCAAGATCGTGCCAAAGAAAAAAACCAGCCGATGAGGGCTGGTTTCTGCTGGATCAGCCCTTGAGCAACCGCGCCAGGCCAACCGTCAACGGGGTCGGCTCAGGCAGCTTGAAGCTGGCCAGCAAACGCTGGTTATTTGCCCGCGAATGCCGAATGTCTCCCGAGCGTGCCGGGCCGTAAGTCACGGCAGGCAACGTACCAATGGCCTCTTCCAGCGCCTGCAGCACCTGCTTGAGGGTAGTCGTGCGGTTCCAGCCGACGTTGATCGCCCCCAACGGCGCGTCCGGGGCTTCGATGGCCTGCACCAGCACGTCCACCAGGTCTTCCACGTACATGAAGTCGCGGGTCTGCTCGCCATCGCCGAACACGGCAATCGGCAGGCCTTGCTGAGCCCGTTCGCTGAAGATGCTGATCACGCCGGAGTACGGCGATGACGGATCCTGGCGCGGGCCGAAGATATTGAAGAAGCGGAAAATCACCGGTTCCAGGCCATGCTGGCGCCGGTAGAAGTCGAAGTAATGCTCGCCGGCCAACTTGTCCGAGGCATAGGGCGTCAACGGCGCCTTGGCGGTCTCTTCGTCAATGGAAGCACCTTCGCCGTTGTTGCCATACACCGCCGCGCTGGAAGCGAATACCACCCGCTTCACACCGGCTTTGCGCATGGCTTCGCAGACATTCAAGGTACCGACGAAATTGCTCTGGTGCGTGCTGACCGGGTCATCCACCGAAGCCTGCACGGAAGCGACCGCCGCCAGGTGCACCACCGCCGTCGCACCGACAGCGGCACGCGCCACCATTCCGGCATCGGCGACATCCCCCTCGAGCAGCTCGACGCGCGGGTTGTCCAGCGGCAGGTTGCTGCGTTTGCCCGTGGACAGGTTATCCAGCACTCGCACTGCGTAGCTCTTGGCAAGCAGCGCGTCGACCAGGTGCGAGCCAATGAAGCCCGCGCCACCGGTGATCAGGACCAACGGATCAGCCTTACTCATTGCTGCGGATCTTCTCGACAATGGCGGTGGTCGAGCTGTTCTCAACCAGGCCCAGCACTTTGACCTTGCCGCCGTAGGCGCTGACGATGTCGGCACCGACCACCTGGTCGACGGAGTAGTCGCCGCCCTTGACCAGCACGTCCGGCTTGACCTGGGCCAGCAGGTTTTCCGGGGTGGCTTCAGGGAAGCTGATCACCCAATCCACCGCGCCCAACCCGGCCAATACCGCCATGCGTCGGTCGACGCTGTTGATCGGACGGCCAGGGCCTTTCAGGCGGCTGACCGACGCGTCATCGTTGACCGCGACGATCAGCCGATCACCTTGGGCGCGAGCCTGCTCCAGGTAGGTCACATGGCCGGCGTGGAGGATGTCGAAACAGCCATTGGTGAACACAATGCTTTCGTTGTGGGCACGGGCATCGTCAATCGCCAGCAGCAATTGCTCGATGCTCAGCACACCACGTTCCGAACCTTCGGAGCGCTGGATCGCCCGGCGCAGTTCAGGCGCGCTGATCGCGGCCGTCCCCAGCTTGCCGACCACAATACCCGCCGCCAGGTTGGCCAGGGCCACGGCGTGGGGCAACTCTTCGCCGGCCGCAATGGAGGCCGCCAGGGTGGAAATCACGGTGTCACCGGCACCGGTGACGTCAAACACTTCACGGGCACGCGCCGGCAGGTGCATCGCCGGGTGACCGGGACGCAGCAGGGTCATGCCGTGCTCGCCACGGGTCACCAGCAAGGCGCCGAGGTCAAGGTCGGCCATGAGTGCCGCGCCTTTGCTCACCAGGTCGTGCTCATCGGCGCAACCGCCGACGATGGCTTCGAACTCGCTGAGGTTCGGTGTGATCAGGCTGGCACCTCGATAAATCGAGAAGTCCTTGCCCTTGGGATCGGCCAGTACCGGAATGTTCCGCGCCTTGGCGGCCTGGATCAGTTCCTGGTGGTTCTTCAGGGCGCCTTTGCCGTAGTCGGACAACACCAGCACCTTGATACCTTCAAGCAACGCGTCGACCTGGCCGCTGAGGGCCAGGGCGTCGGTGGCGAAGGGTTCTTCAAAATCGATACGCAGCAATTGCTGGTGACGGCTCATCACCCTCAGCTTGACGATGGTCGGCTGATGGGCAATGCGCTGGAACAGCGCGCGCACGCCGGCGCCGCGCAGGCTGTTGGCCAGGCTGTCGGCGGCTTCGTCGTCGCCGGTCACACCGACCAGGGAGGCCGGGGCGCCGAGGGCGGCAATATTGAGGGCAACGTTGGCAGCGCCACCTGGACGGTCTTCGATTTGCTCGACCTTGACTACCGGTACCGGCGCCTCAGGGGAAATCCGTGAGGTACCGCCATGCCAGTAACGGTCGAGCATGACATCGCCGACCACCAAGACAGGGGCTTGATCGAATCGCGGCATGGACAACTTCATGGAGCAACCCACATACAAAATGAACAGGGGCGCGATATTAGCACAGGGTGAGCGCCGCCTAGTTCGAGAGCTTTATCCGCGATGCATCAGGCACTGAAACTGATCACTTTTTAAACAGTGTCGCCAGGATGTGCTCCACGGCTTCGGCCAGCTCGACCTCATCGGTATTGATTTCGCAGTCGGCCGCAAGCGGTGCCTCATAGGGGCTGTCCAACCCGGTGAAGGCCTTGATGCGCCCCTCCAGTGCGGCGCGGTACAAGCCCTTGGGATCGCGCCGGGCACATACGTCAAAGGGCGTGCTGACATAAATCTCAAAGAACTGCTCCGGCCCGAACAGCGCCCTGGCGCTCGCGCGATCGACGCTGAACGGCGAGATCGCCGACACAATGACAATCAAGCCGGCGTCCACCATCAGGCGCGCCACTTCGCCGATACGCCGGATATTTTCCTTGCGCGCCGCATCGCTCATGCCCAGGTCATTGCACAGCCCCGCGCGCAAGTTATCGCCATCGAGCACGAAGGTGTGCCGTCCCTGCTCATTGAGTTGCACCTCCAGGGCATTGGCCAGGGTCGACTTGCCGGACCCGGACAGCCCCGTCAGCCATACGCAGCAGGGCTGCTGATGCTTGAGCGCCGCCCGTGCGGCCACGGACAGCGATAGGGAAAAGGGACGGATGGCAGCGCAACCGCCGGTCAGCAACTGGCTATTCATAACCCAACACCTCGTAGTCACGTTGATAGGCACGCCTGACCAATCGGCGCGTACGCGAGGAGCAAAAGTCCCTGACCGCCTCGTGGCGACGCCCCAGTGAAACATTCAGATGCGGCAGGGATGAGTCCACCCCGAGGCGTTCGCACAGGTGCAGGAAGTCCTCCTGCAAAGACTCCTGGCGCCCGAGAAAGTCCATGGCCATCTGGCCCATGTGGTCGACCAGGAAGTCGGTCTGGGGAGCGAAGTGCAATTGGCGTCGCAGGTTATCCGGGTGCAGCCAGCCGGCAACGAAATGGTCGAAGTCACGGTAGCTGGAAACCAGCGCCTGGGCTTGCAGGTCGCGAGGGCCCATGGCGTTGCCGCGCAAATAGGTGTAGGCCGAGTAGGCACGCTCCAGCGGGTCGCGTACGAAGGCAAATTTGAAGCTGCGCTCGCAGTGCTGGGGAAATTGCTGCTCATACCAGTAATACGGCAGATGCCCCGGCCAGCGCCCCTCGAGAAGTGCCGAGCACAGGCTGCTACCGGCGCATTTGGGCACATGGATAAACACGCACTGGTGTCGTTCGAAAGCCGGGTTAAGCGTTGCTACCCCAGACAGGGATTTGTTCACCGCCTGGCGATCCACCACCGACAAACGCCCCAGCAGAAACACCCTCTGGTGCTTGGGAAGCAGCTTCCACAGTAGACGTTGCAGCATTCCAATACCCACGCAAGAAGGTTAGCCCTCTCGTTCGTCATTCGAATCGAGAAGGCCAACATAACAAACGACAAGCGCTGGATTATTTGGCTTTGGTCAAGCCCTGTAACGGGCCCGATACAAACACCGGGGCGCATTGCGCGCCCCGGCTGGTCAGGTGATGTTTGCCGTCGCCGGCTCGTCCAGCCCCATGGCGTGCAGGCGCGAGTAATAACCACCCATGGCCAGCAGTTCGAGATGTGTCCCGCGCTCGACAATTTCGCCGTGGTCCATCACCAGAATCAGGTCGGCTTTCTCGATGGTGGACAACCGGTGCGCAATCACCAGGGTGGTGCGACCTTTCATGACCTTGTCCAGTGCAGCCTGGATATGCCGCTCGGACTCGGTATCCAGGGCCGAAGTGGCCTCATCGAGGATCAGCAGCGGGGCATTTTTCAGCAGGGCCCGGGCGATCGCCAGGCGCTGACGTTGACCACCGGAAAGCAGCACGCCATTTTCACCGACTTCGGTGTCCAGGCCTTTTGGCAGCTCGGAGATGAAGTCCATGGCGTAGGCGTCGGCGGCGGCTTTCTCGATGTCGGCACGAGGTGCATCCGCGAGGTCGCCGTAGGCGATGTTGTTGGCCACGGTGTCGTTGAACAAGGTCACATGCTGGGTCACCTGGGCCACGTGACGACGCAGGTTACGCAAGCGGTAGTCTTCGATCTCGACCTCGTCCAGCAGGATTTCCCCGGTTTCGTGATGGTAGAAACGCGGGATCAGGCTGGCCAGGGTCGACTTGCCGCTGCCCGAGCGGCCGACCAGGGCGATCATCTGCCCAGGGGCTGCGCTGAAGCTGATGTTCTTGAGCACCTCACGCTCCGTACCCGGGTAGGTGAAGCTCAGGTTGCGCACGTCCAGGCGACCGCTGACGCGATCACGCTCCACAGTGCCGCTGTCGACTTCGGGCTCTTCATCCAGTTGTTCGAAGATGCTCTCGGCACCGGCCACGCCTTTCTGGATCGTCGAGCTGACTTCCGACAGCTGGCGAATAGGCTTGGGCAGCAGGCCCGCCGCAGTAATGTAGGCCACCAGGTCACCCGCCGTGGCTTCACCGCGCAACAGCAGCACCAGGAACATCAACGCGGCCATGGCCGTGTAGATCACCAGTTGCAGCATCGGCGTATAGACCGCACCGGTCTTGTTCATGCGCAGTTGCTTGTCGGTATTGCCCTGGCTGGCGGCGGCAAAGCGACGCTCCTCGTAGCTTTCGCCACCGAAGCTGCGCACCACCCGGTAACCCTGGATGGTTTCCGAAGCGACGTGCGTCACATCGCCCATTGCCACCTGGATCTTCTTGCTCTGCTTGCGGAATTTCTTGCTGGTGCTGCCGACCATGATCGCGATCAGCGGCAGGATCGCCAGCATCACGAGGGTCAGCTTCCAGTTCATCCACAGCAGGTAGCCGAACAGGAACACCACCGTCAGGCCTTCGCGGATCACCACCTTGATTGCATCGGTGGCCGCACCGGTGACCATGGTCACGTTGAAGGTGATACGGGAAATCAGGTGCCCGGAGTTGTGGGTATCGAAATAGCGGTTCGGCAACACCAGCAGCTTGTTGAACAACTGGACCCGCAGGTCATGCACCAGCCCCAGGGAAACCTTGGCCAGGTAGTAGTTGCCCAGGAACGACCCCAGCCCCTGCCACGCGGCGATCAGGATGATCAGCAGCGGCACGGCCATCAGCAACTTCAGGTCCTTGAACAACGGGATCTTGGGCAGGAACACCACATCGGGGTTGCTCAAGCCATCGACGAAGTACTTGAGAATCCCGGCGAGCATTGGCTGGGTCGAAGCGAAGATCACGAAGCCCACGATACTCAGCAGGAACATGCCGAGGTACGGTTTCACATAGCCCAGCAGCCGGAAATAGATTTTCAGGCTGGATTCCTGGTCCGCTTTGGGCGGTGCGTCACTCATGTGTCGAGCTCACTGATTGGGTAGGACGCGAACTTTATCACACGCGTCGGGTTTGGCCCGAGCCCAGACCAAAACACTGGCCAGGGCAATCGGCAGCCAGGAGATAAACCACTCGGCCCGCGGCGTGCCGGTCAGGCTGGCGGCATCGAATTGCATGGCCAGGAACGAAAACACCCACATGCCGATGATGCCCTTGCCATAGAGCGTGTCGCGGGCCTTCCAGGCCTGCCACAGCACACCGAACCACAGGCCGCACCACAGCAGCAGGCCGGGCAGGCCCAACTCGATGCTCACGTGGGTGAACAGGTTGTGGGAGTGATCGAAAAAGAGGTTGTCGGCAAATACCTTGTAGTCCCCGCCCAGCCCCAGGCCGGTCCACGGGCGCTCGCTGATCATCTGCACGGCGGCCATGAAGATCTGCGGGCGGTAAGACACACCCCGGGCCAGCACCAGGGACTGCATGGCGAAGAACACCGCCAGCGCCGCGATGACCGCACCAATTGCAATCACCGTGCTACGGCGGTCACGGCACCAGGCCGGCATTGCCACGACAGTCAGCAACAACGCCAGTGCGGCGCCGCGGCTTTGACTCAGCACCACGAACAACCCAAGCAACGCGATGGACACTGCCCATGCCACCTGCATCCAGCGACCGCGCGGCAGCCAGTGCAGCAACCACACGGCGGCCAGGCCGATCACATAGGCACCCAGGATGGGATGGCTCAACTGACCCAGGCCTTCGAGACGCGCATACCAGTCGTTATGCTCAAAGCCATAGAATTTGATGATCGCCAGGAGCGACGACAGGGCCAGGCCGAAACCACCCCATTGCATCACGCGGATCACCTGCTCGGTCCGACCACAGGCGAGTACCGGGAAAAACAGCAGGAACACGCCGATGTACAGCAGACGCTTGGCTTCGCGCGAAGGGTCCTCGGCATTGGTCCACGTCAGGCTGATCGCCCCCCAAGCTGCCAGCAACCCGACCATCACGCAGAGCCAGCGCTGCTCGCGCCAGACCTCAATGAGACGCTCACGGGCCGACCAGGCAAACACCATCGCCGGCAACCACAGGAACAGCGTCAAACCCTGTTGATAAATCTTATTGGTCGGGGCAAAAGCAATCGCCAGCAAAAACCAAAGTAACCCGAAAATCATCCATACCTGCGCCCAACGACTTGCTTGCATCACCCGCTCCTGAATACGTTCAACCCGCCAACCCGGCATGGTTAAAACCCAAAACTTTCGGCATTATTACCGATCACTGTGCCCGCGACTCCCACAAGGCTTTCCGACGATGCAATGTTCAAGGCTTTCCCAAGCCGATTTAACCGCGATGATTGAAGGTGCCAGAATCCTGGAACAGGACAGCTACGGGCCCAAAGTCTACCTGCTGACCGACGGGAACATCCTCAAGCTGTTTCGCCGCAAGCGCCTGCTGTCGTCCGCGCTGTTCCGCCCGTACTCCAAGCGTTTCATCGACAACGTGGCGCAGTTGCAACAACGGGGCATCCCGACCCTGACCGTGCTCGCGTTCTTTCAACTGACGGCGCCCGGCATGACCGCCGTACTCTACCGCCCCTTGCCGGGCGAAACGCTGCGCCAGATTTCCAACCGTGAAGGCTTTGACTGGCACACCAACCTCGACCCGCTGGTGGCCCTTATTCGCCGCCTGCATGGCGCGGGCATCTACTTCCGTTCGTTGCACCTGGGCAATATTGTCGTGACACCGGACAATGAAATGGGCCTGATCGATGTGGCCGACATGCGCTTCCTGCGCGCGCCCCTGAACCCGGAACTGGCAAGGCGCAACCTGCAACACTTCGCCCGCTATATTGCGCGCGAGAAGCTGAACGAACACTTTCCAATGCAAGCACTGGAGCAAGCACTGCTAGCGGCATGAGAACAGCCGCCGGGTGGTTTCAGTGAAATCGTTCCAGGCCTGCTCCGGCGCCAACGCCCGCGATTGAGCCTCGACAACCTGCACGCCGGAACTCACGAACGCGCGTGCCAGGAGTTGCCCCCAGGACGTGGCGCTGTCTACGGGCGCGTACCAGCCGGCATCACCCAGTTGTTCGCGGAACACTGCCAGTTCGCTGGTCAGTACAGGCACGCCGGCCATCACCGCCTCTTGCAGGATCAACCCCAGGCCCTCTTCCGTCGACGGAATGGCGACCCAGTCAAACGCCCGATAAAGGGTCGCCGCCTCAGGAATATGCCCCGGCAGGTACACCTTGTCGCGCAAGCCAAGCGCCTCGATACGCGCCTCAAGCCTGGGCCTCGCCGGCCCCTCGCCGATGATCACCAGGCGCGCATCCGGCCGATCGGCCGTCGCACTGGCAAAGGCCTCCAGCAAACAGCCGAACCCCTTGCCGTCGACCAGTCTACCTACCGCCCCCACTGCCGGCGAGCCATCCAACGGCAGCCCCAGGCGGGATCGCGCCGGCTCACGGGCAAGCGCGGCGGCACGAAACACCGCAGGATCGAAGGCACTGCGCAGCACCGCCACGGGCCTTTGCAGGTAACGCTCAAGGGAACCGGCGAGGGTTTGCGACACGGCCGCCAGCGTCAGTTGCGACGCCGGGAGTTGCTCGAAGAGTTTGCGATCAGCTTTGCGCAAGCGCGTGACACCATGAAAAATCACCACGGCCCGCACCTGCGGCAGGTGCTTGAGCACCGGTAAAAGCACCCGCGCGACACCGATGCCATCCAGCAGTACAACCTGCACATCCTCAGGCAGGGCCTTCTGGAAGCGCGCACGCATCCACGGCATCAGCCACTTCCACAGGTGCCGCCCCTTGAGCCTGGCGGATGAGAGGTTCCACTCGACGGCCTGCTCTACCAGGCCATCGCTGCCGGCGGCGCTGCCCTGAAGCAACCAGGTGTGCACCGGTACATCGCTGTCGGCCTGGGCCAGTATTTGCTGATGAACCTTCTGCACCGAAGCGAATGCAGAGCCACCAGCCCACATGATGTTGAGAATACTCATCGAAAAAACCTTATGCGGCGTTGGTGTGGCTCGTCGTATTTACTGGCGGATCAACCAACCGATGCCGACCCCCAGGATCAGCATGAGCACCAGCTTGACCCGCTCTCGCCGCTTGCGCCGCGCCTTGGTCAAGCGCTCTTCCGCCGTCGCCACATGCAAACCGAAACCGGTGTGCAAGACCGCATCGCCCTCCAGGGTGACGGCGCCCAGGTTCAGCTGCGCGTAACGCCTGGAAAGCCCTTTCTCACCCTCGAACCCGGCATAGGGCGCACATAACCGGTATTCCTTGATACGTCGCAGCCCCGGGTTCAGCGAGAACCCTTGCCACTCAGGCTTGTCGGACAGCAAGGAATAACAAGGTACCCCGCCAATCACCTCGCGCGGCCCCAGATGAATATAGGGGCTGTGCACCTGCAAGTCGTAAACGTAATTGCGCAACCAGACTTGGAGAATATCGGGACGCTGCTCCAGCACGGTCTTCGAATCCTCGACAAACCCGGGTCGATAAAACGCCCAGTCATCTTCGCAATGGAATATGTACGGGGTCTTGACCGACCCGTAGGCCAAGTCGATGGATGCCAATTGCCCCAGCTTCGGGCGGTTGATCAGGAACGTGCAATGGCCGAGCCAATGCTCGGGAATCGCCAGGCGTACCGCGTCATCGCCAGAGTCTTCGGTAATGAAGACTTCGCGGATGGCCGCTGTATTGAACAGATCGAAGCTCGCGAGCGTGCGCTTCAGCAAATCGAAGCGACCACAACTGGTCACGACGAGCGTTATATCGCTTTGAGCGGAGAATTGCATTCAAGCCTCGATAATATCATAAGGCCACCAAGCGCGGCCACCTGGCAGATATCAAACGCCTAGTTTCAAGCGCAGCGTTTCCAGCAAACTCAACGGTGCCCGGGGCCGCAGCGGCGGATTCAGCGCCTCGACAATGCGCTGGCCGATGCGCGCAAAGCTGAACTGGCTGACCGCGAGGTCCTGCCCGTTGCGCGCAATCTCGGCCGCCAGTTGAGGATTGGATCGCAATGCAGCGAGTTTTTCCTGCAACTGGGGAATGTCTTTGTAGAACACCACATTGACCATGTCCTTGAAACCAAGGGCCTGGTTTTCCGCGGCGCCCTGGTCAAACGCCAGCAGCACACAACCACAGGCCATGGCTTCGAAGTTCTTGATCATATACTCGCCCATGCCCACGTCGGCACTGACGAAAAAACGAATCCGGTTGAGGGTTGCGCAATATTCCTCACCGGATTTGGTGCGCGTAACCACCAAAGGTTCAACGCGGGCCAACTCATCGAGCAATGCCTTGCGACCACTGTAGGCCACGCTGTTGGTGCTGCCGACAAATGCCAGCTCAATGTCGCGCTCCAATCCCTGGGCCTGCAACAGCGCCTGATCGTAGCCCTTGGGCACGAACACCGCATCGAAGCCTTCGGCGCGCAGGCGCTCGGTCACCATATGCCCCGAACTGATAACCCGCACCCACGGCAAGCGACGGTAATGGGCACTGAACTTGCCCGTGTACTTGCAGGGAATGTAGTTCTGGTAGGCATCGTGTTCGAGGATCACCAGGTTCGGGATCGTACGGATAAAGCCGGCCTGGCGAATCTCCTGCTTGAACCGCAGGAAGAACACGATGCGGTCATAACGGCTCACGTCGACTTCACGCTTGAAGTAACCGCGCAGGTTGCGCTGCTCAGCACTGCTCAGCCAGCGGGTATCACACTCGCAGTGCTCGGCAATGCCTTCGTACAGGCGATCCAGAATCGCGCGCTGTTCTTTCTGTACCAGAAACAAAACTTTCATGACCTTCCCTTTCACAACTGCCGTCACAAACGCCAGAACAACTCATG
The DNA here is from genome assembly GCF_049132125.1 of Pseudomonas sp. NFX5. NCBI lineage: Bacteria > Pseudomonadati > Pseudomonadota > Gammaproteobacteria > Pseudomonadales > Pseudomonadaceae > Pseudomonas > Pseudomonas sp. NFX5. The sequence continues at coordinate 61,116 of NZ_JAFMZG010000024.1, read as the reverse complement.
CCGTCGTACGGCCTTGCGGAAAAACTCGTTCTCACCATAAGGCGACCGCGCCCGCCCCGCCAAGACCCGTTGCAGCCAGCGCCGCACACGACGCTTGAACGGAGGGGCGGGTTGCAGGTCATGCATCATGCCCAGCGCCATGGCCTTGTCGCGCTGCCGGGCCGGCGACAGCGACAGGCTGCACGGCCACAGTTCCAGCGTGTCATCGAACAGCGGCGGCAGGGCAATTCCGGCGCCCGCGTCGCCCATGGGCCAGCGGTCGTTGTCATGCAGATGGTTGGCGTAGCCGAGCACGGTGGTCGGCTGCCACTCCAGACCTTGCAAGGCTTCGATCACCGCTTGCTGCGCGCAGATGTGGTCCGGATGGGGATCCAGGACCGGATGGGGCAAGACAATCACTTCAGGGCGCGCGGTCAGCAGCAACTGACGCAGATCGGCGAGCAGGTTTTGCCAGGTCGGCAGGCCATCGGCATCCGCCGGCAACGGGAAAGGGTTGAATTGGCGGAACAGGCGGGTATCCGACAGGTCGGCCTCGCGCGAAGCGATCGGCTGATCAGGCGCAGCGCGCATCGCCGGCAGTTGCAGGCAGAAGTAACCCAGCTGCACGCAGTGTGCCTGTGGCACACCGGCCCAAAGCGGCACGGCTATGCTGTCCCAGGCGCGCAAACGCCCTTTGGTCCGCGCGGCCTCGACCGGATCCAGGCCCATGCGTTGATAGTGCTCGGCTTCGATTTCACCGGCGGTAAGGGTCACGATCCACGGCTTCTCGGCCTGGCTGTAAAGACCGAAGGCAGCCAATTCGGCATCGTCGGCATGAGGCGCGATAACCATGACCCGCTGCGCCGAATAATCCGGCGTGCCCCAGGCCCACAGCCGAGGAGCGCCCTGCACAGTACAAAAACGCCCGCGCAAGCGCAGCTCACCGGACATCAGGGCCGGCGCCCAGCCACTGAGGTTCAGGTAGCGAACGCCATTCACCCCGCGCTCGAAGGCCTGTCGGTCAGTGCTCTCGCCGCCCAGAATCTCAATGGCCGGATCCAGGAAACGTCCCAACCAACCACTCTTGACCTTGATAGCCAATACCAGGGTCGCCTCGGCTTGCAGCAGCGAATCCACCCGCAGCCGGTCACCGTCGAAGCGAACCCCAGCCACCTCGGCATCCGTCGAAAACCGGTATCGGTAGTCTTCGTTGGGCGCATAAAACAGATGGTCGGCAAACCATGCCTCGTGGGCGACCCAGGCCAGCACACCGAGCACCAACGGCAGCCACCACGCCACCCAGATACCGATCACCACCAGCAGCAGCAAGCCGATCAGCAAACCGACCCGTTTGTTGCGCCGATGGTGCTTGAGCAATTGCTGTTTGCGGCTCATACGGTCAGCACCGGCACAGGGTTGCACCAACGGTCCTTGTACTCGCGGTCGGCACGCCCAAAGGAGAAACGCAGCGGCTTGCCCACTTCACGGGCCTGTTCCCAGGCGCCCTGGGTGTTGAGGAAGCTCAGGACACTGCCCGGGCTGAACGCACGGGTTTCAGGGTCGACACCACCGTTGACGTACTCCACGCTGATCCACTCCGGCGACTCGACCCGGTACACCAACTGGACAGCGATGGGCGCATCATTGAGGAAGATCACCGAACCGATCAGCCATTCGCGCAGCAACTCGATCACCTCGGCCATGCGCTCGGCGCCGGTGGCGACAAAGCCCCAGCGGCGCAGGAACAGATCGCAGTAGATCGCGGCCAACTCCCCACTGGAAAACTCGCTCACCGGTCGCACCACCCCACCGGCCTCTTCCAGCAAGCGCAGTTCGCGACGCTGGTTGTAGCGAAACTTCTTCGACAGTTCTTCCGGGGTGCGGGCCATGGCCAACTGTTCGGCCTGGGGCTTGAGGCCGCTGAAACGGCCTTCATTCAGGGCCGACAAATAGCGTGCACGGTGCCGCAAGGGCGCCTGGGCTGCAGGCGCGGCGGGCAGGATCAACTCGGCGTTGCCCAGGTCGAACAGGCCTTTTTTGCCGCGCTGCTTGAGCACATCCTTGGACAAGGCCAGGTCGCGCCCCCAGGTCGCGATGCAGGCCTGAAGCTCGCCACCCTGCTCCCAGGCCAGGTAACGCACCGGGATGTCGGCCAGCCCGGCCAGACGTTCGATCACTTGCGGGTGGGTCGCGACACTGCCGCCAAAACGTTGCCAGGCATCGCTGTAGACCGGCGCGTCGACGACGGACCAGCCACGCTCGCGCCAGCCTTGGAATCGATTGAGCATCAAGCCCCCGCGGTCAGTTCAATAACGTGCGGCAATTGCCAGAAGGTATCGCGTACCGCCTGATCCGAGAAACGCTCGCGCAGGCGCACCAGCATCATCTCGGCGCACTGCCGTTGCTGGTGTTGGTCCATCGCTGCCAGGTGCCGCAGCCCCTGGGCAAGGTGTCCGGCATCGCCGAAGGGAAACAGGATACCCACGCCTTCGACCACTTCCTTCGCGCCGCCACAGGCCGTGGCCAGCAACGGGACGCCGGCCGCCATGGCTTCCAGCAGCACCATGCCAAAGGGTTCATGGTCGGAGCTCAGGGCAAACACATCGAAAGCACGGAAATAGCGGCGCGCCTCCGGCACCTGGCCGAGGAACAACACCTTGTCGGCAATGCCCAGCTCCCGTGCGAGGGCCTTGAGGTCCTGCTCCAGGCGCCCGCTGCCGAGGATGGCCAGGCGGCTTTCGGCCGGCAAGTGCGCCAGCGCCTGGGCAAAGCCCTTGAGCAATGTGGCCTGGTCCTTGTCCGGGTGCAGGCGACCGACATTGCCGACCACCCATTCGTCCGGCGACAACCCCAACGCGTCACGCGCCTCATGTGCAGGCACCTGGGTGGCCTGCAAGGCGTCGACGTCGATGCGGTTGTACAACGTCTGGATGCGCGCCGCCGGCCAGGTCGGCAGGCAGCGGCGCATATCGTCACGCACCGCGTCGGAAACCCCCAGCAGGCTGAGGCGCTTGCGGAAGATCCCGGCAAACAGCCTGCGACTGCGACGCTGGTAGTCACCAAAGGCGTGATGCACGCCAATCACCGGCAGCCGCGTGCCGAGCAAGGCGATGTAGATCGGCTTGAAACGGTGCGCGATACAAAAACTGAAGTTGCGCGATGCGGCGATCTTGCGCAATTCACGGATGGCACCCAGCTTCAGGCCACGAATGGCCTTGGAGCTGAATTCCATGAACAACACTTCATCGGACGCGCAACCGGCGGCCACGTGCGGGTCGGCGACCCCGGTGAGAAACACCGTGGTCACCTTGTAGCCGGAGCCTGCGAACAGGCTCGCGTACTGTCGCGCGCAGTCCAGGAACGGCCCGTCATAGCCATGGCAGAACTGCAGGACGTGGCGTTCAGCCGAGCGCGTCATAAGGGTCCACGCCGTCCTTGACGACCAGGATGTCTTCCATGATCAGGTACTGCAGGTCGGAGCCGAAGAACATGTTCAGCGCGTCGGTCGGCGAGCAGATCATCGCTTCGCCACGACGGTTGAGCGAGGTGTTCAGGGACACGCCGTTGCCGGTCAGTACTTCCAGCTCTTTCATCATGTCGTAGTAGCGCGGGTTGTATTCGCGCTTGAGCACCTGGGCGCGGGAGGTGCCGTCTTCATGCACCACTTCCGGCACGCGGGTCTTCCACTCTTCCGACACTTCAAAGGTGAAGGTCATGAACGGCGCCGGGTGGTCGACCTTGATCATCTGGGGCGCTACGGTGTCGAGCATCGACGGGCAGAAAGGCCTCCAGCGCTCGCGGAACTTGATCTGGTGGTTGATGCGGTCTGCCACGCCGGTCGCACTTGGGCAACCGATGATCGAACGACCGCCCAGGGCGCGCGGGCCAAACTCCATGCGGCCCTGGAACCAGGCCACCGGGTTGCCGTCGACCATGATCTTGGCGATGCGCTTGGGCATGTTCTCGATCCTGCGCCAGTTCGGCTTGCTCTCGTGCTTGGCGCAGGCGGCGATCACGTCTTCATTGCTGTAGGACGGACCGAGGTAGACGTGTTCCATCTTCTCCACCGGTACACCACGGGCGTGGGACACGTACGCGGCGGCACCGACAGCAGTGCCGGCATCGCCGGACGCCGGTTGCACGAACAGCTCTTTCACGTCGTCACGGGCAATGATCTTCTGGTTCAGCTTGACGTTCAGCGCGCAGCCGCCGGCGAAGGCCAGCTTGCCGGTGTCCTTGAGGATGTCGCCCAGGTAATGGTCGATCATCTGCAAGGCCAGCTTTTCAAACAGCGCCTGCATGCTGGCGGCGTAGTGGATGTACGGCTCGTCGGCGATGTCGCCTTCGCGCTTGGGGCCCAGCCACTCGATCAGTTTCGGCGAGAAGTAGAAGCCCTTGCCCTTCTCTTTATAACGGCGCAGGCCGATGACGTTGGCGTAGTCGGTGTTGATCACCAGCTCGCCGTTTTCAAACGAGGCCAGGCGCGAGAAGTCGTACTTGCTGGCATCGCCGTACGGCGCCATGCCCATGACCTTGAACTCGCCGTCGAGCATCTCGAAACCGAGGAACTCGGTGATCGCGCCGTACAGGCCGCCGAGGGAGTCCGGATCGTAGAATTCCTTGATCTTGTGGATCTTGCCGTTCTCGCCGTAGCCGAAGAACGTGGTGGCGTACTCACCCTTGCCGTCGATGCCGAGGATCGCGGTCTTCTCCTGGAAGCCGGAGCAGTGGTAGGCGCTGGACGCGTGGGCAAGGTGGTGTTCAACCGGTTCGATCTTGATTTTCTTCGGATCGAAGCCCAGTTGCTCCAGGCACCAGACGATCTTGTTGCGATAGCGCTTGTAGCGACGGTTGCCCATCAGGATCGCGTCAAGCGCGCGGTCCGGGGCGTACCAGTAACGCTTGGCGTAGTGCCAGCGCGCCTCGCCGAACAGGCTGATCGGGGCAAACGGGATCGCCACCACATCGACGTCGGAAGGCTTGATGCCGGCCTGTTCCAGGCAGAACTTCGCCGACTCGTAGGGCATGCGGTTCTTTGCATGTTTGTCGCGTACGAAGCGCTCTTCTTCGGCGGCCGCGATCAGCTTGCCGTCGATATACAAGGCTGCGGAAGGATCATGGCTAAGGGCGCCGGACAGGCCAAGAATCGTCAATGCCACAGGGGTCTAGCCTCTTTTAGTCTGCATGCAGGCGGGTTGCGCCTGAAAAAAGTGTGCTTCCCGCCTGGGCAGGAAACAGCTAAAGGGCGGGATTATAGCTCAAAAGCAGTGGGAAGCTGTTAGCGGCGAGCGGCAAGAGTCGCCTGCAGCATCGCCGTGTGCACAGTGCGAGCGCGCTGATGGGGCGCGTAGCCGAATTCCTGAATGATAAAAATCTTCCCAGTCACTAAACTCGCGCCCTTTTGCGCGTTTACACCCTAAGCGCCACGGATTCCGGCTGACTCATGACCCCTCTCGCTCGCTTCAACCTGTTGCTGCCCGGCCTGCTCGCCCTGTGCGGCGTCGCCCAGGCTGACGACCCCGCGCTGATCCTCGACCCCAGCGTCGTCACCGGCTCGCGCAGCGCCAGCCCGACCTTCGACCTGCCCTACTCCGTGGACGGCATCGGCCGCGAGCAGATCAGCGACGGCCAATTGGGCATCAACGCCTCCGAAGCCTTGTCCCGCGTGCCCGGCCTGGTGGTGCAGAACCGCCAGAACTATGCCCAGGACCTGCAGATTTCCTCCCGTGGCTTCGGCGCCCGCTCGGCGTTCGGTGTGCGCGGCATCAAGCTGATCGCCGACGGCATCCCCGCCAGCACCCCGGATGGCCAGGGCCAGGCCGCCACGTTCAACCTCGACACCGCCGAGCGTATCGAAGTGCTGCGCGGCCCGGCCGCCACCCTGTATGGCAGCAATGCCGGCGGCGTGATCCAGATGTTTTCCCGCGATGGCGAAGGCCCGCCACGCATCGGCGCCGAAACCCTGGTGGGCAGCGACGGCCTGAACAAGAACCACCTGAGCGCCGAAGGCGCGGCCAATGGCGCAGGCTTCGTACTCGATGCCTCGCGCATGGATACCAACGGCTACCGCGACCACAGCAGCGCCCGTCGCGACCAGACCTTCGCCAAGCTCAACTTCCAACCGGATGACGACAGCAAGCTGGCGCTGATCTACAGCAGCCTGGAGCAGAACGGTACCCAGGATCCACTGGGGCAGACCTGGGACGCCTACAAGGCCGACCCGCGCTCGGTGAGCAGCAATGCGCTGACGTACAACACGCGCAAAAGTATCGATCATCAGCAATTGGGCATGAATTATGAGCGGTATTTCGGTGATGCGACGCTGCAGGTGAACGGGTATACCGGGCGGCGGAGTGTGATTCAGTATCTGTCGATCCCGGACAGGTTCGGCAGTGGCGCCGCCAACCCGGCTAACGCTCGCGGCGGTGTGGTAGCTTTCGACCGCAAGTTCTATGGCGGCTCCCTCCATTGGCTGCAACCCATCACCAGCGCACCCGGCGAGCTGACCCTGATCACCGGCCTCGACTACGACCGCAGCCAGGATGATCGCCAAGGTTATTCCAACACCGTCAATGGGGTGCATGGTGTCAAAGGGGCCTTGGGCCGCGATGAAATCGACACCGCCACCAGCCTCGACCCGTTCGTGCAAGCCAACTGGTTGCTGGGTGACTGGACCCTGCAAGCCGGCCTGCGCCACAGCACCATGGAAATGGACGTAGACGATCACTTCCTCAGCGACGGCAACGACAGCGGCAGCAAGACCTACCAGAAGAACACGCCGTCGGTCAGCGTCATGTACGCCTTCACACCTGACTTGCACGGTTATGTAAGCGCGGGCAAAGGTTTCGAAACCCCAACCCAGGCCGAGTCCGCGTACTCCAGCACGGCGAACGGCTTCAACTTTGCGCTCAAGCCATCGGTCAGCAAACAGTATGAAATCGGCCTGAAAGCTCGCATTGGCCAGGACACCCGCGTGAATGCGGCCCTCTTTCAGATCACCACCGAGGACGAACTGGTAGTGCAGCAATCCAGCGGAGGGCGCACCACTTACCAAAACGCCGGCCGCACCCTGCGTCGCGGCTTCGAACTGGGCATCGAAAGCCAACTCGCCGAACACTGGAGCACCAACCTCGCCTACACGCGCCTGCAAGCCACCTACGACAGCGACTTCACCAGTGGCACAACTGCCGTGGACAAAGGCAACTACCTCCCCGGCGTGCCGCAAACCACGCTGTTCGCCGAGCTTAACTGGAAACCCCGGGACTGGGTCAGTACCGCTGTCGAAGGCCTGTACCGCAGCAAGGTCTACGTCGAAGACACCAACAGCCAACACGCCGCGCCGGGCTACAGCGTGTTCAACTGGCGCGCACGGTTCGAGCAGAAGGTCGAACACTGGACCTTCCACCAGACCCTGCGCCTGGATAACCTGCTGGACCGCCAGTACGTCGGTTCGGTGATCGTCGGCGACGGCAATGGCCGCTACTACGAGGCGGCGCCTGGGCGCTCGTGGTATGCCGGGGCGGGTGCGGAGTATCAATTCTGAACGCACCACACCTTCAATGTGGGAGGCCCCGCGCTGTCGCGCAGCAAACCGGAACCCCTGTGGCGAGCGGGCTTGTCCCCCTCACCACAGGAATGCGGCCGCCTGAAATTGTTTATGCAATAAGGGGAGTTTGCTCATGCCCCCAAGCGTCGGATGGAGTCCAGCTTTCGGGGTGCAACACTAGACGCGCTCCAGCATCCGCCGGCTGGCGAAACTGAAGCTCAGCACGATAAAGATCAGCACCCCGGTCGCCACCTGCTGCCAGTAGAAATTCCAGCCGATCAGCAGCAGCCCGTTGGCGATCACGTTGATAAACAGCACTCCGAGCAGGGTCCCCGGAACATTCGCCCGTCCCTGTCGACTCAAGGTGGCGCCGATAAACACCGCGCCAATCGCGTTGAGCAAAAACGCGTTCCCGGACAGCGGCACATAGGCGCTGACTGTCGAGCTGAGCAACACACCGGCCACCCCACAGGCCAGGGCGGTAGCCAGGGCCACGACGGTGACGATGCGCCGCACCGACAACCCCGAGTAATACGCCAGCAGCGGCTGGGTGCCCTGGGCCAGCAACTCACGGCCCAGGCGTCCGCGCGCCAGGGCCAGGCCGTAGAACAGCGCCAGCCCCACTACCACCAGCAGCGGTGTCAGCCCAGTGAGCTCAGGCTTCAAGCCTTGGCTGATATAGATCGGCTGGCCGCCGTCCGAGAGCAGTTGCTGGGCGCTGGTGCCGATAAACAGGGTGCCCAGGGTGGCCAGGAACGGACTGATGCGCAGCCCGGCAATCAGGCCGGCGTTGACCAGCCCCACCAGCAGCGCCGCCGCCAGCGCGCCCGTGGCCGCCACCGCCCAGCCATGGCCGCCATTGAGCAGCACCACAAAGCTGAAACTGGCAAAGTCCAGCGCCGTGCCCACCGACAGGTCGATGCCACCGGCCGCCACCGCGTAGGTCATGCCGATAGCGACAATCGCCAGCAGCACGAAGTTGTTCAGCACCAGGCTTTGCAGGTTGCCTGCACTGAGGAAGCCCGGCGCTTGCAGCGCAAACACCACGACAATCAGGGTGAATACCAGTGGCAATGTCAGCGGCAATACGGCGCGTGCGTTCATGCCGTCGCCCCTCGGTTCACTGCACTGGAGGCTGCGACGACCAGCAGGATCAACACGCCCTGCACACCATTGACCCAGAAGCTGGAGAGGTTAAGCAGTTGAAAGCCATTGATCAGAAAACCAATCAACAGCGCCGCCAGCAACGTCCCAGGAATGCTCGCCACCAGCCGGCGGGAAAACACCACGCCGAGAAAGGCGATCGCCACCACCGACAGCAGCATGTCACCGGAGCCGGTGGTGCTGCCGCTGAAGAACGCCGCCGAACACAGCGCAGCCACCGCGGCACATAGACCGGACAGCAGATAGCTCGACAATACGTAGACGGGCACTCCAATGCCCGCCGCTTCGGCCGCCTGGGGGTATTCGCCCACCGCATGCAGGCGCAGCCCATAGGCCGAGTGCTGGATAAGCAGCGTCAACACGCCCGCCGTCACCAGCAGCACCCAGGCCAGGGCCGGTACGCCCAACCAGGTGCCACCACTGAGCAGGTCCAGCAGCGGCGAGTCCGTGGAGACCACCGTGTTCTCCGTCAACACCAACTCCAGCCCCGCCAATACATTCATGCTCGCCAGGGTCGCCAGCAACGGCGGCAAACGCAGCACCACCACGGCCAGCCCATTCAGCAAGCCGACCGCCAAACCGCAGCCCAGAGTCAGCAGCAACGTCAACCCGAGATCCAGGCCGGCATTATTGAGGCGGCTGAATACCGCCGCGCACAAGCCCAGGTTGGCCGCCAGCGACAGGTCCAGCCCTCCAGCCACCACGTTCGAGCCGCCGCCGATAATCACGCAGGTGAGCCCGAAGGCCAGCACGCCGAGGATCGCCGACTGGCTGAACACATTGGCCAGATTGCCTACCGACAGAAAATTCGGCGCAGCCACGGCAAACCCCAGCAGGATCGCCACAAACACGCCCACCGACCCACGGCGCAGCACCAGCACCCACAACCGCTGCGATAACCCAGGCGTCGCCGTTTCAAGCATGTTCCACCTCTCGAGCGCTTAAAGCCGCCGCAGCCACGGCTCCCGTCGCACAGGCCAGCAACTGATCGCTGTCCGCCTCCCCGGCACGGAATTCACCGGCGATCTCACCCCGATGCAGCACCAGGATTCGGTCACTGATCCCCAACAACTCCGGCAAATCCGACGACAGCACCAACACCGCCGCCCCCTCTTCCACCAAGCGCCCGATCAAGCGGTAGATCTCCACCTTGGCCCCCACATCCACGCCCACGCAGGGCTCATCCAGCAGGTACACCGCCGAGCGGCGGCTCAGCCACTTCCCCAGGGCGACCTTCTGCTGGTTACCGCCACTGAGCTGGCTGACCGCCGCTTGGGGCCCCGGCGCCTTGATCGCCAATTCGTCGATCAGCCGCAGGCTTTCCGCCTGCTCCTTGCGGCGGCTCAACAAGCCCCAGCGGCTGAACCGCCCGAGCCCCGCCAGCGTGAGGTTTTCCAGCACCGAAAGCACTGGCGAGATCCCCTGGCTGCGCCGTTCTTCCGGCACCAGCGCAAGGCCCTCGGCAATCGCCTGGGCCGGCGAACGCAGGCGCAGCAAACGCCCGTCCAGATGCACACTGCCGCTGTCGGCGCGCTCGACACCGAAGAGTGTCTTGAACAACTCCTTGGCTCCCGAGCCGACCAGCCCGGTCAGGCCGACGATTTCTCCGCGCCGCACCTCCAGATCGATCTGCCGATAGCGCCGCGCCAGGCTCAACCCGCGTACCTGCAACAGCGGCGCTCCCGGTGCAACCTTGGCCTTGGGGTACATCTCCTGCACCTCGCGATTTACCATCAGCCGCGCAATCTCGGCGCTGGACGTATGCCGGGGCTGCACCACCGCCACGTCCCGACCATTGCGCAGCACCGTGACTTCATCGCAGAGGCTGTCGATTTCCTGTAGGTAATGGGAGATGTACAGGATGGATAAACCCTGGTCGCGCAGGCGCTTGACGATGCGCAGCAACTGGTCGACTTCACGCTTGACCAAGGCCACGCTGGGCTCGTCGAACACCAGGATCTTGGGCTGGCGAATCAACGCCCGGGTGATTTGCAGCACCTGGCGTTCGGCGCTGTTCAGCTCGCTCACCAGCGCACCGGCGGGCAATTGCAGATCAAAATATTCCGCCAGCAAGCGCTCGGCTTCACGTTGCTGCCGGCGTCGATCCACAAAGGGCCCGCGCCGCAATTCATGCCCGAAAAACAGCGCCTCGCCCACGGTAAAACTGGCGGGCAACAGACGCTCCTGATGGATGAACTGCACGCCCAGCGCATCCACCTGGCGCGGTGACAAGGCGGCGTACGACTGGCCATCGATACTCACCTGCCCCGCGTCCGCCTTGTGGATGCCGGCCAGGATCTTGATCAAGGTCGACTTGCCCGCACCGTTCTCCCCCACCAGGCCGTGGATGCTGCCGCGTTCGACTTTAAGGCTTGCGTCATCCAGCGCCAGGGTGGCGCCAAAGCGTTTATGCAAGTGTTGCAGGTGCAATGCCGGCATCAGTCACCCCGCAGTTGCTGAACCTGGTCCAGGTTGGCCGCGGTGGTCAGCAGCGTGGCCACATGGGTTTCCTTGGGCAGGTCTCGTTGCCCGGCCAGGTAGCGCGCCACGTTCTGCACAGCGGTCTTGCCGATCAACGCCGGTTGCTGCGCCACCACCGCCCCCACCGGCGAATTTGCCTGGCCGAGCAGCGCCAGCACTTCCGGCGTACCGTCGACGCCGTAAGTCTTGATCTCGGTGCGCCCGGCATCGATCAGCGCCTTGCTCGCGCCCAACTGCGGAATGTCCCACGCCGACCAGATCGCCGAGACGCTGCCCGCCGGGTACTTGTTGAGCAGCGCCGAGACTTGTGAATAAGCATCCTGCACGGTGTTGGGGATCACGTCGCGAAGCTCCGGCTGGATGATCTCCAGCTGGGGGTAATCCTTGAGCGCCAGCTTCAACTGGTCATAACGGATCGCACACACCGGCACGCCGTAGAAACCGTTGAACACCAGGATCTTGCCTTTGCCGCCGGCGTCCTTGATCAACTGATCGGCCAACGCCTTGCCGGTGGCGACGTTGTCGGAGGTGGTGTTGTTGAGGCTGTACTGGGACGGTGCATCGATGGTGAACAGCGGGATGCCGGCCTTGCTGATGCGCTTGAGCCAGGGGTCGATCACGCTGAGGGTGCCGAGGGTCTGGATCACGGCGTCGGGTTTCTGGGTGACCACGGTTTGCAGCTGGGTCACCAGGTTCTTGTCGTTACGCCCGGCATCGAGGGTGATCGGCGTGCCGCCCAGGCGCTTGATCTCATCGACCTGGGCCTGGAACGCCTTGATATCGAAATAGTGGCTGGTGCCGGTCATGCTCACGGCAATGCGCTTGCCGGCCAGGGACGGCACGGCCTCATCGCCCTCGGCAGCCTGGACACTGACGACATGGCCCAGCAACAGCGCGGCGCCAAGGCAGATCAAACGGGAAAGCGAGGAAAGGCTGGAAGGCATACAGGGCTCCGCTGCGACCGGTGAAAGGGTTCACCAGGAGGCATTGCAGAGCCCGTGCCAGGATTTTTATTACGTCAAATCAAGGGGATAACGTTTGCGGGTTAAGGCGGGCTGTCGTTCTGGGCCAACAACTGTCTGATAACTGTTGCTCAGGCAACAGCTCTTACTATTGAGCGCGTCAGTAGACTCGCACAACCACGGCCGTCGGTTACTCAGGTGCTGCGCGTTGACACTCTAAAATCGCGGACATAGAATTTGCCGCAAATGGACTGGGGGATCCCGGTCGGCGTTATAGCCTCGGTGAGTCTCACCGGGGCTTTTCGCTTTCAGCAGTAGGGAAAATTTTCAGCCCCCAATTTTCAAAGCCCTCTCCCACCTTGCTCCGCCCTCCACTGCAATAAAACTTGCGTTTGAGCACGTCAAAGGCACGATTTTCCTGGCCCGGTCGTAAAACGCTCATGCCGATGGGGCGCGCAACAAGATCCGCAAGCTGCAACCCCGTAGAGTTGACCTGCTTCGTGGCAAACACGATGTCAAATGGTAGGCGGATACCTGGACGGTTGGCTCCATCGCACATCCGACGAAACTCCAACTCAAGCTCGTTATCCTCTTTACGACCTCGACGCTCGAAAATCACATGCGTCAGTGCGCTCTGCTGATTTTTCTCATGTAAAAACTCGTGAAGCGTCTCAAGACAGAAGCCCAAAGCCAGATGGTAGGGGTTGTGTATTGGGCCTTGCTGCTCTCTAAGCGTAGCTTTATCAATCACACAACTGATCAAGACGAAATTGCTCGACTCAATGATGCTGGTCAGCTCCTCCAGGAAAACATGCTTGTGTTGGCGAGAGACAAACATACTGGAGAACGCCCCTTTTTCCTTACGGATTTCCAGCTCATGCAAGCCAACAAGGTCATGCCCCATATGATTGAACTTGAACTTTTGAAGGGCAGGGATGACCTTTTCGCAATAGTGCCTCTTATGGAAAACACAGAAAGCTAAAACAAACATGGGGTAGTTGACATCAAGTGTCTGCATCCCATGATCGCCACTTTCATCCACATAGACGATGAAGTCGCTGAACTCCCCTTTTGGCGGTTTCGCTGCCACAACTTCTGCAACACGCTCCGCCTCACTCTCACTTTCAAAAAGCAGAAACTGCGGAGAGGTTGGTTTTTCATCTGCCATTGGATAGTTAATCCTGGGGTTTCAAGTGTTTTCTAGGTCGCCCACCTACACCCATATTGCCCCGAAGCTCTGCTACAGAGGGCCACCAGTCTGAACCCCTTTCGGCAAACGCTGATCAATCATCTGATACAACGCACTACTCTCAGGCCAGTTCCGCATAAACCGCGCACGGTCCCTGGCATACGCCGGGGCGAAGCTGGCGGCAGAGCTGTGTTGGCACATCGCGTCGAGGTCGATCAGCGACCAGCGATCCTTATCCCAGAACAGGTTATGGCCCTTGAAGTCGCCATGGCTGATGCGCTCGCGAATCAGCTCGGCGAACAACTGGTCCAGCGCCAGCAGTTCGTTTTCCGGCGCGTCACCGTGTTCGATATAGGGCGCGAAACGCTCGATGATGTCCGGGCCCGGCAGGTATTCGGTAACCAGGTAAGCGCGGCTGCGCAGCCAGAAACAGCGCTTTTCCAGGACGGCCAATGGCTTGGGCGTGGCGATGCCGAGGAACGCCAGGCGATTGCCTTCGCGCCAGGAATGCCAGGCGCGGCTCGGGCGCCAGAAGCGCTTGAGCCAATGGGCGAAGCCCTTGATGTTGTAGCGCTTGATCACCAATGGCCGGCCGGCCACATCGACCTTGGCCACGCTGGCCGCACCACCGGTCTTGTACAGGTGGCCCTGGTCGAGCAACGCATCCGCCTGCTCCAGCACCGGCAGCATCGCCGGCTCTTCCTCGCGACGGATCGCGCGCAAGGCAAAGGCGCCACGCACCACGCTGAACAGCGTGCAGTCGCGCCCCACTTTGTTCAACAAGTCCTTCAAACGCCAGGCGCTGACCTTGCGCACCTGTTTTTCCAGGGCTTGCAGGGGCAAGGCGTGCTCGCCGTTGCTCAGCAGGTAGTACACCAGCAGTTCTTCGGTAAACGGCTCGAGGTTTTTCGGCAACTGGGCGAAAAACACCCCGAGGTTTTCCAGCACACGGTCGCGCGACAGGGGCTTGCCCGCCTCTTCAACACGAATGCCGGCGCCATCGATCAAGTACAGCTTGCCGTCCCGGCGCAGCAGGTTGTCCAGGTGCAGGTCTTCCTGCCACAGGCCCTTGGCATGCATCTGGCCGATCGCACCCAGGGCCTCGGCCAGCACGGCGGTTTGCTCGTCGGCCAGTGGCGGTAGCGCTTCAACGGCGTGCCAGGCATCGGCCAGGCTCTCGGCACCTTCGATAAACTCGAACAGCAGCCAGCCGCCCTCGCCGTCCTGCAAGCCATCGGCGAGCAACAGCGGGGTGGTCAGGCCTTGCTCGGCCAGCAGGCGTACGCCGCTGAGTTCACGCTGGAAATGCCGCGCGGCCTTGCCGCCCACCAATAACTTGGCCAGCACCGGACGCCCGCGCCAGATCGCCGCGCCCACGTAACGCTCGCCCGGCAACACCCGCAACAGGCTCAGCAGTTGCAGTTGGCCAGGGCCGGCGGCATCCGCCAGGTCGACAGTGAGGGGCAGGCTCGGCGTGCGGCCGGCGTTTTTCAACTCGGACAGGCGCATCAACGGTTCTCCTTGTGGCTACGCCGCTTCGTCAGGCGTTGCAGCCAGGTGGTGACGAGCGCGCTGCCTTCGGGCTGATCGAGGTAAGCCGCCAGCAATTGACGCACCTGTGCGTCCGACCACTGCGGTGCCCGGCGCAACAACGGCTCCAGGTCCTTGACCCGGTCACGCCAGCCGAACAGCAGCGGGCGGGTTTTCTCCAGGTCGATCAACTGCGCGGCGTAGCCGTCCCCGGTGGCCTGCAGGAAAATATGCTTGGGGTAGAAACAGCCATGCACCTGGCCGACGCTGTGCAACCGGCGCGCCAGTTGACCGCAGGCCAGCAGGATCGCGTGGTGCTGGGCATCGCTGAGTTGCGCCCATTGCTCCAGCAATGAATCCAGGTCATTCCAACCGTCCAGGGCACGGGTCAGCAGCATCGCGCGGTGCTCACCGGCGACTTTGCGCTCACCGTAGAACGCCGCCTGCAACGCCGGGATCCCGAGCTTGCGGTAGCGGCTGATGTTGCGGAACTCGCGGGAGAAACTGGGCTCGCCCAATGGCCGGTGCAAGCTGCGCGTGAGGTAGTTGCTCTGGCGCTTGAGGTAATAGCCGTGGCCGTCGAGCTCCAGGCGAAACACGCTGCTCCAGCCGCCACGGCTGGTGTTCGGCTCGTCCACCGCGTCCAGTTGCCGGGCCCACAGGGCGTCGAATGTCGCGAGGCCGTGGCGCTCCAGCAGGGCGCGATCTTCAGCCGCCAGGAAATCACTCATTCACGTCCCTCGAAAAACTTCACTACGTGGCGAATCCGCCGTTTGTCCGACTCACTCAGGTGCCGACACCCACGGTACTGCATGTAGAAGCGCAGGCGCTGAGTGGCCGACAAGTGATACTTGGCCACCTTGTCCAGGCAGGCCAGGTCCTTGGTGATGCGATACTTGAGCCAGAAACCGCGCCAGAAATCGCCGTTGGGGCAATCGATCAGGTACAGGGTGGCCTGGTCGTCGATCAGCAGGTTGCGCCACTTCAAGTCGTTATGGGTAAAGCGATGATCGTGCATGGTGCGCGTGTATTCGGCGAGCTGGCGGCTGACCGCGTTGACCCACTTGGGGTCGCGCAGGCGCGCATCCTTACGTTCGGCCAGGACCGAGAGGTCTTCGGTCCTCGGCAACTCGCGGGTGATCATTGCGCCACGATCATAGGCCAGGCCGCTGCGCTCAAGGCCCCAGGCAACCACATCGGCGGTGGGAATGCCCCACTTGGCGAAGCGCTTGAGGTTCTGCCATTCGGACTTGACCCGCGGCTTGCCCAGGTAACGCCGCAGGCCCTTGCCGGCGCCGGTGTAGCGTTTGACGTAGTAGTTGACCCCGCCACGCTCCACCCGGATCACTTCCGACAGCGGGTCGCGGGTCAGCCGCTCGCCTTGCAGGGCAAACACCGCTTCGAGGCTTCCAAAATCATCCGCCAGTGCGGCGTAGGCAGGCTCCAGGTTCCAACCCGCCATCAGATCGCATCCCCATAACGTTGCTTGCGCGCGTAGAGCTTGTCGGCCTTGCGCTGCATCAGGCTCAGGGACGCCGATTGCTCGGCCAGGACCTGGCGCAGCGGCTGGCGGAAGTAGCCCTTGAGGAAGCGCAATTTATCGCGCCGGGTCAGGCCGATGTCCAACGCTGAGTAATACAGCGCGGAGAGGTCCTTGTCGCGCCAGCGCAGCGGCAGATGGGCGCGCATTTGCGCCCGATGCAGGTCGATCACCGAGAGCTTGATGTTGCGTGGGTCGATCGGCCTGGACGTGTCCAGCAGGAAGTGGCACAGGTAGCAGTCGCGGTGATTCACGCCGCCCCGGTGCATGTCGCCGACCATGCGCGCCAGTTCGGCCGTGAGCGCATGGCGCAGTGCAGGTGTGGGCGGTTCGGCGACCCAGTTGATGGTCAGGTCTTCAAGGCTGATGGTCGGCGCCAGCTCTTCGGTGATGATGAACGAGTGCTGGTCCGCCGGGTTGCTGCCTTTTTCGCCGAAGGCCACGCCGGTCATGGTCGGCACGCCGATCGCCTGCAAGCGGTGAATGGCATCCCATTCCAGGCCGGCGCCGAGCACCGGCAGCTTGGCGGTGATCAGGTTCTTGAAGATTTCCGCCCAGCCGATGCCGCGGTGGATTTTGACGAAATACGGGCGGCCATCCACCTCGGTGCGCAGCGTGCGACGCGCCGCCAGTTCACGGAATACCTGGCCTTGCAGTTTCTCGACTTCGGCGAAGGCGTCACGCCCGGCCCATAACGTCTTGAACGGTTCGGCAAGAATCAACTTCATCGTTTTGGCTCCGCCAGAATCACATCCGCAGCGTGCTGCGGCATGCTGTAGAGGTCGGCCGTCTCGGCGAAGGCCAACCCATTGCGGCCCCAGGCCGCGCGCTGTGCAGAATCGGTCAACATCTGCGCCAGGTACTGGTTCAACTGAGCCTGTTCAAACGGCTCGTCCAGCACCAGGCCGCTGTCGGCTTCGGCGATGTAATGGGCATAACCACATACGGCCGAGACCAGCACCGGCAACCCGGCCACCAGGGCTTCGAGCAACACGGTGCCGGTGTTTTCGTTGTACGCCGGGTGGATCAACAGGTCGGCGCCCAGCAGGAAGCGCGGAATATCGCTGCGCCCCTTGAGGAACTGCACGTTATCGCCCAGCCCGAGGGTGGCGCTTTGCAGTTGGAATACCTTGGGGTCGTCCTGGCCGATGACAAACAGGCGCGTGCGTTTTTTCAGCTCAGCCGGCAATGCGGCCAGCGCTTTCAGGCTGCGGTCGACGCCCTTGGTCTTGAAGCCGGAACCGATCTGCACCAGCAGCAGGTCGTCATCGCCCAGGTTGAACTCCTTGCGGAAGCCTTCACGAATCTCGGCCGCATTCGGCGGCGCTCGGCGGTCCTGGGCAATGCCCGGTGGCAGCAGGTGGAAACGCTCCAGCGGCGTGTCGTAATGCTTGATGAACAGCGGCTGCTGCACTTCGGAAATCATCAAGATTTCGGTCTTGGCGTCCTTGGCAAACACCGCGCGCTCGTACTCGGCAAAGTGGCGATAGCGGCCAAAACTGCGGTACAGCGAATGGCGCAGGTTTTGTGCCTTGTCTTCGAAGCAGCCATCGGCCGCGTAGTACACGTCCAGGCCGGGCATCTTGTTGAAGCCGATCAGGCGGTCCACCGGGCGCTTGGCCAGGTCGGCCTCCATCCAGGCGCTGAGCTTCTCGTTGCGCCGATGGTTGAAGAACGCCTTGACCGGCGCCACCAGCACTTCGAAGCCGGGCGGGATGTCGCCCTCCCAGATCAGCGTGTAGACACGAATCTGATGGCCGCGCTGCTGGCACTCCAGGGCGATGCGCATGAAATCGCGCTGCAGGCCGCCGAAGGGGAAATATTTGTACAGAACAAAAGCCAGTTGCATCAGTGCAGCTCCTCAGCCAGTAACAACGTGCTCAGCCGGGTTGCCACACGCTCAGGGTTCAGGCGCGTGAAACACAGAGGCGACTCGCGCTTGATGTCGAACCGACGCAGGTCGTCGGCCGTCGGTTGATAGGTACATTGTTTTTGCAGGCACGGCGCACAGGCAAAGTCGCTGGCCAGGTGAATCTGGCCCTTGCCGTAGGCGCCGGTCAGGCCGGGGTTGGTGGGGCCGAACAGGGAAATGGTCGGCACATCCAATGCCGCCGCCAAATGCCCGAGTCCGGTGTCCACCGCCACACAGGCGCGGGCGCCGGCCAATACCCGGGCCACGCCGGCCAGGTTCAGCTTGGGCAGCACTTCGGCGTTGTTCAGGCCTTGGGCCAGGCGCTCCGCCCGGGCCTTTTCGGCGGCGTTGCCCCACGGCAACTTCACGTCCACGCCCAGGCGGCCCATACGTTCAGCCAACTCGCGCCAGTAGGCTTCGGGCCAATGCTTGGTGTCCCAGGTGGTGCCGTGCAGCAGCAGGACGAAGGGCTTTTTCGGCGGCAGGCCGAGCAGTTTTTCGGTGCTGAGGCCGTAGTCGCCCAAGCCTTTGGGCAAGTCATAGCCGAGGGCCACGGCGAACAGTTGGCGCAAACGCTCCACCGCATGCTGCCCACGGGCCACGGCCAGGCGCCGCGAGTAGAAGCGCGCCGCAATCGGCTCACGGGCCGAGTGTTTGTCGAATCCGGCCACCGGAGCCCGCACGTAGCGGGTCAGCCAGGCGCTTTTGAACAGGCCTTGGGCATCGATCACCAGATCGTACTTGGTCGACTGGACTTGCTGCTTGAAGCGCCGCCACTCGCCGCTCTTGAAGGTTTGCCAGAGGTTCTTGCGCCAGCGGCGGATCGCCACCGGGATCACCTTGTCCACCGCCGGATGCCAGGTGGGGATTTCAGCAAAGCCTTCTTCCACCACCCAGTCGAAGCGAATGCCGGGGATCGCCCGTGCCGCGTCAGTCAGTGCCGGCAAGGCGTGGATCACGTCGCCCAGGGATGAGGTCTTGATTACCAGTACCCGCAACTCAGTGAACCTCGACCACGTCGCCCTGCAACCGCTGCAAGGCATCGGTTACCGGCTGCGGCAGCAATTGGCGCAGGCAGTTGTAATGGCCGAAGCGGCAGGTGCGATCAAAGCACGGGCTGCACTCCAGCCCCAGGCGCACCACTTCGACCTGGTCGGCCAGCGGCGGGGTGAAGCCCGGCGAGGTGGAGCCGTACACCGCCACCAACGGGCGGTTCAGCGCAGCGGCCACATGCATCAGGCCGGAGTCGTTGGAGACCACGGCGTCCGCACAGGACAGCAAGTCGATGGCCTCGGCCAGGGACGTGTCGCCACTGAGGTTGACGGCCTCTTCGCGCAGGCCCGGGATCAGGCGCTGGCGAATGTCTTCACCCACCGAGTGATCGTTTTTCGAACCGAACAACCACACCTGCCAGCCTTCGCGAATCTTCATCTCGGCGACTTTGGCGTAGTGGTCCGACGGCCAGCGCTTGGACTCGCCAAACTCCGCACCGGGGCACAGGGCCAACACCGGACGATCCAGGGCCAGGCCGAACTTGGCCAGTGCCGCATCGCGGGTCACCGGGTCGATCTGCAGGCTGGGGCGCGGGTACGGCTTGGGCAGCTCGGCGCCCGGCGCATAGGCCAGGGCCATGAAGCGTTCGATCATCAGCGGGTAGCGCGCCTTGTCCAGGGTGCGCACGTCGTTGAGCAGGACGTAGCGAAACTCACCGCGCCAGCCGGTGCGCTTGGGAATGCCGGCAAAATACGGCACCAACGCCGACTTGAGCGAGTTGGGCAGCAGGATCGCCTGGTCGTACTGGCCCGCCAGGGATTTGCCGATGCGACGGCGGGTCGCCAGTTCCAAGGCGCCGTGGCCGAGCGGAAAGCTCAAGGCCTTGCGCACTTCGGGCATGCGCTCGAGGATCGGCCGGCTCCACTCGGGGGCGAGCACGTCGATCTGGCAGTCCGGGTAGCGCATACGCAGGCTCTGGAACAGAGTCTGCGCCATCACCATGTCACCGACCCAACTGGGCCCAACGATCAGAATATTCATGTAGTTTCCACAAACGATGCGGGGAGGCTTATGCCTCCCCGCCCTAATAGTGTTTCAACCCAACCCCAGCGCCTGCCAGATTCGCATCACCTGGCGCCGTTCGTCAGCGAACTGATCACCGGGTACCGTACCGGCCTCGTTCTGCAAGGCCTGGCGATGCGCGGCGGAACGGTAGGCCTTATACACCTCGCGCAGCAGATGGGCATCGGCGGCGGGCATCAAGCCCACCTGCTCGAGGCCTTCCAGAATGCGGATATTGTCGGTGTAGCGCAGCAACGATGGATGTTGCGCAGACCACGCCAAAGCCGCGTATTGCACCATAAATTCAATATCGACGATACCTCCGGCGTCCTGCTTGAGGTCGAACAGCACCGTGGCGTCGAAGGCATTGGCGCCGGTGCCGGCCGCCGTGGCCTTGGTCCCCAGGTTGTCACGCATCTTGGCACGCATCTCACTGACCTCCTGGCGCAACTTCGCCAAGTCGCGCTCACGCCCCAGCACCTTAGCCCGTACCTGCTCGAATGCCTGGCCCACATCCTGGCTGCCCACCAGCACCCGCGCGCGGATCAGGGCCTGATGCTCCCAGGTCCATGCTTCATTTTGTTGATAGCGGTCAAACGCCCCGAGGGAACTGACCAGCAACCCGGATGCGCCGGATGGTCGCAGGCGCATGTCGACTTCATACAATTGGCCGGAGTTGGTCTGGGTGGTCAGCAGGTGAATGATCCGCTGGCCCAGGCGCGTGAAGAACTGCGCGCCGTCGATCGGCTTGGCACCATCGGTCTCGGCCTGCGGGTCGCCATCGTGGATAAACACCAGGTCCAGGTCCGAACCATGCCCCAGTTCGATGCCGCCGACTTTCCCATAACCGACAATGATGAACCCAGGATCGCACAAGGTACCGTCCAAGCGCTGCGGCGAGCCGTGGCGCGCGACCGTCTGGCGCCAGGCCAGGGCCAGCACTTGTTCGAGGATGGCTTCGGCGAGCCAGGTCAGGTAGTCGCTGACTTTCATCAACGGCAGGCTGCCGGCGATTTCCGACGCGGCCACGCGCAGGCGGTGGGCCAGCTTGAAGTGCCGCAGGGCTTCCATCTGCTGTTCAAGGTCATCCTCGGGGATGCGCGTAAGGCGTTCGCGCAACTCGGCGGCGAGTTCCGGCGCCAGCGGTGGCTTGAACAGGCGGCCTTCGTTGAGCAATTCATCCAGCAGCAGCGGGAAGCGCGTGATCTGCTCGGCGATCCATGGACTGGCGGCGCACAGGGTCAGCAGGCGGCGCAGGGCGTCGGGGTTTTCCGTCAGTAGCACCAGATAGGCGGAACGCCGGGCGACAGCTTCCACCAATGGCAGTACGCGCTCCAACACCAGGTCCGGGTTGGCGTGCTCGACAGCCTGGGCCAGCAAGCGCGGGATAAAGGCATCCAGGCGTTCACGCCCCAGGCGCTGCATGGCCCGCAGTTGCGGGCTGTTGCGCAGGCTGGCCAAGGCTTTAAGGGCCTTGGTGGCGTCGGTGAAGCCGCCTTCAGCCAATTGACGGCAAGCGGCCTCTTCATCCTGGGACTCTTCCCACAGCGGCAGCCATTCCCCGCCCACGACCAACTCGCTTTCCGCGCCTTCTTCTTCATCAGGATCCGCAATCACCTGGCGGAAGTGCCAGTCCACGCGGCCACGCCAGTACATCAGGCGCTCGTGGAACGCCGCCCAGTCGGCAAAGCCGAGCATAAAGGCAATGCGCGCCTGGTCTTCAGGGCTGTCCGGCAGCATTTGGGTCTGGCGGTCGGCAATCGCCTGGATCGCATGTTCGGTGTAACGCAGGAATTCATAGCCATTACGCAACTCGGCGATCACCGCCGGCGGCAGGTAGCCCTGGCCTTCCAGGGTGCCGAGCACCTTGAGCAGCGGCCGTTGCTGCAGGCTGAGGTCGCGGCCGCCATGGATCAGCTGGAACGCCTGGGCGATAAATTCCACTTCGCGGATGCCGCCCGAGCCCAGCTTGATATTGTCGGCCATGCCTTTGCGCCGGACTTCCTGCTGGATCAGCTGCTTCATGGTGCGCAGCGCCTCGATGGCGGAAAAGTCCAGGTAACGGCGGTACACGAACGGCCGCAGCATATCGAGCAGTTGCGCACCGGCCACCTGGTCACCGGCAACCACACGCGCCTTGATCATGGCGTAGCGTTCCCAGTCGCGACCCTGGTCCTGGTAGTACTGCTCCAGCGCATTGAAGCTGAGCACCAGGGCACCGGCCGAACCGTAGGGGCGCAGGCGCATGTCGACACGGAACACAAAGCCGTCGACGGTCATCGGGTCGAGGGACTTGATCAATTTTTGACCAAGGCGAATAAAGAACTCCTGGTTATCCAGGGAGCGCTTCACGCCCACGGTTTCGCCGCCCTCGGGGTAGGCGAAGATCAGGTCGATATCCGACGAGAGGTTCAGCTCCACCGCGCCGAGCTTGCCCATGCCGAGGATGACCATGTGCTGCGGTTCGCCGCTGCGCCGCCCGGTCGGCGTGCCGAACTGCACGCAGTGGCGCTGGTACAGCCATTGGTAGGCCTGGTCGATGCTGGCGTCGGCCATGTCGGAGAGGTCGCGACAGGTTTGCACCAGGTCGGCCTGGCGGGTCAGGTCACGCCAGATGATGCGCACTTGCTGGCGGGTACGCTGGCGACGCAGTACGCGGCCCAGCTCATCTTCTGTTTCGGCCTGTTGCACGGCACCGGCAATCTGCCCGCACAGCTCGCCCGGCGCAAAGCCGCGATCCAGCTCGCCCCAGGCCGCCAGCTCGAGCAACATCAAAGGGTCACGAACACTCTGTTCAATGACGAAATCACTGGCGGCGCACACGCGGGCGAAGTCGGCCCACCGTTGCGGCGTCCACGCAGAAAGGCCATGATCGTCGTCCAGCGCGGCCACGGCGTCACGAAATGACTGCTCGGCCCGCTGGGCTTTTGGCAACAGAATGGCCGGCAGTTCGGCCAGCGTTGGAAGGCTCATGGTCTATCCTTGGTCGGCGTGTAAATGGCCTGCTGCTGTGAAGGCAGGCGCCGCGCTCGATGCAGGACTGTCGAACAAAGGTGATAAATAGCTGAAAATATGTAATTTTTGGCAGGCAACATTAAACTTCTACCTTTTCTTGTTCGCAAAAGATCAACAATAACGATTATGCTCACCAGCCAGACCGAGCAATCCGCTCGGTCTTGTGTAGTTTTACTACTCGTATATACATTCGAAAGGCTGAAATGGCCGACGATTTGTAGTAAAACTACAGGACGCCGAAGCAACCTTCGGCCATCCAAGAATTTATGTCGTCTGCCCACAAGGCCAGTCGCAAACTTCAGGCAACCGATTCTGGTAGCCTTTCCGCCCTGGAGCAAGCCATGCAAGACCTCGATCCCGTCGAAACCCAGGAATGGCTGGACGCCCTGGAATCGGTTCTCGACAAAGAAGGCGAAGACCGTGCTCACTACCTGATGACCCGTATGGGCGAACTCGCGACCCGCAGCGGCTCGCAACTGCCCTACGCCATCACCACGCCATACCGCAACACCATCCCCGTTACCCACGAAGCACGCATGCCTGGCGACCTGTTCATGGAACGCCGCATTCGCTCGCTGGTACGTTGGAACGCCATGGCGATGGTAATGCGCACGAACTTGAAAGATTCTGACCTGGGCGGTCACATCTCCAGCTTCGCTTCCAGCGCAACCCTGTATGACATCGGCTTCAACTACTTCTTCCAGGCCCCGACCGAAGAACACGGCGGCGACCTGATCTACTTCCAGGGCCACACCTCGCCGGGCGTCTACGCTCGTGCGTTCATGGAAGGTCGCATCAGCGAAGAGCAAATGAACAACTTCCGCCAGGAAGTCGACGGCCAGGGCCTGTCGTCCTACCCGCACCCTTGGCTGATGCCTGATTTCTGGCAGTTCCCGACGGTATCCATGGGCCTGGGCCCGATCCAGGCGATCTACCAGGCACGCTTCATGAAGTACCTGGAAGCCCGTGGCTTCATCCCGGAAGGCAAGCAGAAAGTCTGGTGCTTCCTGGGCGACGGCGAGTGCGACGAGCCGGAATCCCTGGGTGCCATCTCCCTGGCCGGCCGCGAGAAGCTGGACAACCTGATCTTCGTCATCAACTGCAACCTGCAGCGCCTCGACGGCCCGGTTCGCGGCAACGGCAAGATCATCCAGGAACTCGAAGGCGTGTTCCGCGGTGCCCAGTGGAACGTGACCAAGGTCATCTGGGGCCGTTTCTGGGACCCACTGCTGGCCAAGGACGTCGACGGTATCCTGCAACGTCGCATGGACGAAGTCATCGACGGCGAGTACCAGAACTACAAGGCCAAAGACGGCGCGTTCGTGCGTGAACATTTCTTCAACACGCCTGAACTCAAGGCGATGGTTGCCGACCTGTCCGACGACGAGATCTGGAAACTCAACCGTGGCGGCCACGACCCGTACAAGGTCTATGCGGCGTACCACGAAGCGGTCAACCACAAAGAACAACCGACCGTCATCCTGGCCAAGACCATCAAGGGTTATGGCACCGGTGCCGGCGAAGCGAAAAACACCGCGCACAACACCAAGAAAGTCGATGTCGACAGCCTGAAGCTGTTCCGCGACCGCTTCGACATCCCGGTCAAGGACGAAGAGCTGGAGAACCTGCCGTTCTTCAAGCCTGAGACGAACAGCGCCGAAGCCCGCTACCTGAGCGAGCGTCGTACCGCACTGGGCGGTTTCGTGCCACAGCGCCGCGCCAAGAGCTTCAACATCCCGACACCTCCGCTGGATACCCTCAAGGCGATCCTGGACGGCTCGGGCGACCGTGAAATCTCCACCACCATGGCCTTCGTGCGGATCCTCGCGCAGCTGGTCAAGGACAAGGAAATCGGCTCGCGCATCGTGCCGATCATCCCGGACGAAGCCCGTACTTTCGGTATGGAAGGCATGTTCCGCCAGTTGGGCATCTACTCCTCCGTCGGCCAGCTCTACGAGCCAGTCGATAAAGACCAGGTGATGTTCTACAAGGAAGACAAGAAGGGCCAGATCCTCGAAGAAGGCATCAACGAAGCGGGCGCCATGAGTTCCTTCATCGCTGCCGGTACTTCGTACTCCAGCCACAACCAGCCGATGCTGCCGTTCTACATCTTCTACTCGATGTTCGGTTTCCAGCGTATCGGCGACCTGGCTTGGGCAGCGGGCGACAGCCGTACCCGTGGTTTCCTGATCGGCGGTACCGCCGGCCGTACCACTCTGAACGGCGAAGGCCTGCAACACGAAGACGGTCACAGCCACATCCTGGCTGCCACCATCCCGAACTGCCGCACCTTTGATCCAACCTACGGCTATGAGCTGGCGGTGATCATCCAGGACGGCATGAAGAAGATGACCGAAGAGCAGCAGGACGTTTTCTACTACATCACCGTGATGAACGAGTCCTACCAGCAGCCAGCCATGCCGGCCGGCGTGGAAGAAGGCATCATCAAGGGCATGTACCTGCTCGAAGAAGACACCAAGGAAGCGGCGCACCACGTGCAGCTGATGGGCTCCGGCACCATCCTGCGTGAAGTCCGTGAAGCGGCGAAGATCCTGCGTGAAGAGTTCAACGTCGGCGCCGACGTCTGGAGCGTTACCAGCTTCAACGAACTGCGTCGCGACGGCCTGGCCGTAGAGCGCAACAACCGCCTGCACCCGGGCCAGAAGCCTGCGCAGAGCTATGTCGAAGAGTGCCTGGCCGGCCGTAAAGGTCCAGTCATTGCCTCTACCGACTACATGAAACTGTTTGCTGAACAAATTCGCCAGTGGGTCCCGTCCAAGGAATTCAAAGTCCTGGGCACCGACGGTTTCGGCCGCAGTGACAGCCGCAAGAAGCTGCGTCACTTCTTCGAAGTCGACCGTCACTTCGTGGTGTTGGCAGCCCTGGAAGCCTTGGCTGACCGCGGTGAGATCGAACCCAAGGTGGTAGCTGACGCTATCGTCAAGTTCGGGATCAACCCGGAAAAACGCAACCCACTGGACTGCTGAGGAGACTTTTTGTGAGCGAACTCATTCGCGTACCTGACATCGGCAGCGGTGAAGGTGAAGTAATCGAGCTGTTTGTGAAGGTCGGCGACACCGTCGAAGCCGACCAGAGCATCCTGACCCTGGAATCGGACAAGGCGAGCATGGAAATCCCTGCTCCCAAGGCCGGCGTGGTCAAGAGCCTGAAAGTGAAGCTGGGCGACCGCCTGAAAGAAGGCGACGAACTGCTGGAACTGGAAATCGAAGGTGCCGCTGATGCGGCCCCTGCGGCGGCTCCTGCTGCCGCTGCTGCTCCGGCACCTGCCGCGGAAAAACCTGCCGCTGCTGCCGAGGCTCCTGCAGCCCCGGCTGCTGCTCCAGCCGCAGCGACTGTCCAGGACATTCATGTTCCGGACATCGGCTCGTCGGGCAAGGCCAAGATCATCGAGTTGCTGGTCAAGGTCGGCGACACCGTCGAAGCCGACCAGTCGCTGATCACCCTGGAGTCCGACAAGGCCTCCATGGAAATCCCATCGCCGGCTGCCGGCGTTGTGGAAAGCATCGCGGTCAAGCTGGAAGACGAAGTCGGCACGGGCGACTTCATCCTCAAGCTGAAAGTACAAGGCGCTGCGCCTGCCGCTGCTCCAGCACCGGCTGCCGCTCCGGCGGCCAAGGCTGAAGCGGCTCCGGCCGCTGCCGCCCCGGCACCGGCTGCAAAAGCCGAGGCCGCTCCGGCCCCTGCGGCTGCCGCACCGGCGCCAAGCGGTGCCAAGGTTCACGCAGGCCCGGCGGTTCGCCAACTGGCGCGTGAATTCGGCGTCGAGCTGAACGCTGTGTCGGCCACCGGCCCCCACGGTCGCGTACTGAAGGAAGACGTGCAGGTCTACGTCAAAGCCATGATGCAGAAAGCCAAGGAAGCTCCGGCTGCCGGCACTGCTACTGGCGGCGCGGGGATTCCACCGATCCCGGTGGTGGACTTCAGCCGCTTCGGCGAGACCGAAGAAGTGCCGATGACCCGCCTGATGCAAATCGGCGCGTCGAGCCTGCACCGCAGCTGGCTGAACATTCCGCACGTGACCCAGTTCGACCAGGCCGACATCACCGACCTGGAAGCTTTCCGCGTTGCGCAGAAAGCCGTGGCCGAGAAGGCCGGCGTGAAACTGACCGTGCTGCCGCTGCTGCTCAAGGCCTGCGCGCACCTGCTCAAGGAGCTGCCGGACTTCAACAGTTCGCTGGCGCCAAGCGGCAAGGCGATCATTCGCAAGAAGTACGTGCACGTAGGCTTTGCCGTCGACACGCCGGATGGCCTGCTGGTACCGGTCATCAAGAACGTCGACCAGAAGAGCCTGCTGCAGCTTGCCGCCGAGGCTGCTGCACTGGCGGCCAAAGCCCGTGACAAGAAGCTCACCGCAGACGACATGCAAGGCGCGTGCTTCACCATCTCCAGCCTCGGTCACATTGGCGGTACGGGCTTCACGCCAATCGTCAACGCGCCGGAAGTGGCGATCCTGGGCGTTTCCAAGGCCACCATCCAGCCAGTCTGGGACGGTAAAGCGTTCCAGCCCAAGCTGATGCTGCCACTGTCGCTGTCCTACGATCACCGTGTGATCAACGGCGCGGCCGCTGCACGCTTCACCCAGCGCCTGAGCCAGTTGCTGAACGACATCCGCACCATCCTGCTGTAAGCCACAGCGGCCTCCCTTTCATCGGGGAGGCCTGGTTGCACCGATTTCCGAGCGCCACGCTCGTACCTCAACCCCGTCAATTTGGCGGGGCTTTTTTTGCTTTTCTCTACAGACAGAACAGGGTTGTACACCTTCTGTCATCCTGACTGAAGAATTCCCCCGCCCGGCCGATAACCCCCTTATAGCACTTAGCCTTCATCCTCTCTTGTCAGCCCGCGCCGCATGATGCAACCTTGCCGCAGGCAACAGTAAAGAGGGCGTGAGCCCGGCGCCGTGCGCGTTATTTGAAGTGAGTTCCCCCCCATGAAAAGCCAACCCGATGTCGCCCGTATGGCGGCCGAGGTAGTGACGCAGTTACCGGTGCCTTCGCGCCTCGGTATGCTGCGTTTCGAGCGGCTTAATGAGGCAAGCTGGGCCCTTCTGTACCTCGACCCTAACTGCGAGCGCCAATTCGGCCTGTCGGCGGTCGAGCTGTGTGCACTGCTCGGTACCCCCTTCGCCAGCCTGATGGAGCCTCAGGCTCGCTATCAACTGCACGACGCCATCCAACAGCAACTGAGCGACAGCCCTCACTACCTGGTGCGCTACACCCTGCACACCAACGATGGCCCCCTGAGCCTGCTGGAAATGGGCGAAGCCTACAAACAACACAATCGCCACCTGCTGCGCGGCTACCTGATGGTGGTCGACGGCCTGTTCAACGAAATCTCCCTGCCCGCCCCGACGGAGGACCTGGAAAGCCAGAACAGCCGCCTGCAGATCGCCCTGGAGCTCAACCAGCGCGCCCAGCAGGAACAACTGCAGCACCTGGAGCGGGTGCGCGCCCAGCAGGAGCTGATCCTGTTGCTGGCCCGCCAGCGCTACACCGCCAACAATTCGCTGCAGGAAGCCGCAGAGCTGATCACCCGCAGCGCCTGTGACATCTACCAGATCGACTGCGCCAGCATCTGGAACCTCGAAGGCCAGCGCCTGGTACCGATCTCGGCCTACCACCGCGATGACCAGCAGCACCACCTGCCCGAGCCCATCGACGCCAGTTGCTTTCCGGATTACCTGGAAGCCCTGCACACCAGCCGGGCAATCGACGCGACCAACGCGATGCGCGACCCGCGCACCCGGGAAATGGCCGAGAACCTGCGCGCCAAGGATATCCACGCCATGCTCGATGCGAGCATCCGCGTCGATGGCCAGGTGGTCGGTGTGCTGTGCCTGGAACAGGGCGGCAGCCCGCGTGCCTGGCAGGCCGATGAGATTGCCTTTGCCGGCGAACTGGCCGACCAATTCGCGCAAGTGATCAACAACCACAACCGCCGTACCGCCACCAGCGCCCTGCACCTGTTCCAGCGTGCCGTGGAGCAAAGTGCCAATGCCTTTTTGCTGGTCAACTGCGACGGCGTGGTGGAATACGTCAACCCAAGCTTTACCGCGATCACCCAATACAGCGCCGAAGAAGTCCACGGCCACCGCCTGGCCCAACTGCCGGCCCTGGAAAACCTCAGCGAGCTGCTGTTCGACGCACCGTCGAGCCTGGCCAAGAGCAACAGCTGGCAGGGCGAGTTCAAGAGCCGACGTAAAAACCTCGAGCCCTACTGGGGCCAGCTGTCGATTTCCAAGGTGTATGGCGACAACCGTGAGCTGACCCACTACATCGGCATCTACGAAGACATCACCCAGAACAAGCTGGCCCAGCAGCGCATCGAACGCCTGGCCTACACCGATAACCTGACCAACCTGGGCAACCGTCCGGCATTTATCCGCAATCTGGATGAGCGCTTTGCCCGCGACAGCGACAGCCCGATCAGCCTGTTGCTGGTGGACATCGACAACTTCAAGCGCATCAACGACAGCCTCGGCCACCAGACCGGCGACAAGCTGCTGATCAGCCTGGCCCGCCGCCTGCGCAACAGCCTGAGTGCCGGCGGCAGCCTGGCGCGTTTTGCCAGTAACGAATTCGCGGTGCTGCTGGACGACACTGACCTGGAAAGCGGCCAACAGGTGGCCAGCCAACTGCTGGCGACCCTCGACAAACCGATGTTCGTCGACAACCAACTGATCAGCGTCACCGGCTCGGTGGGCCTGGCCTGCGCGCCGCTGCACGGCCGCGACCCGCAGACCCTGATGCGCAACGCCGGCCTGGCCCTGCACAAGGCCAAGGCCAACGGCAAACACCAGGTACAGGTGTTCACCGAAGCCTTGAACGCCGAGGCCAGCTACAAGCTGTTCGTGGAGAACAACCTGCGTCGTGCCCTGACCCAGAACGAACTGGACGTGTTCTACCAGCCCAAGCTGTGCCTGCGCAGCGGCCGCTTGCTGGGCATGGAAGCGCTGCTGCGCTGGAACCATCCGGAAAAGGGCATGATCCGCCCCGATCAGTTCATCAGCGTCGCCGAAGAAACCGGCCTGATCATCCCGATCGGCAAATGGATCGCGCGCCAGGCCTGCCGCATGAGCAAGCAACTGAGCGCCGCCGGCCTGGGCAATCTGCAGGTGGCGATCAACCTGTCGCCCAAGCAATTCTCCGACCCGGACCTGGTGGCCTCGATCGCCACGATCCTCAAGGAAGAACAGCTGCCGGCCAACCTGCTGGAACTGGAGCTGACCGAAGGCCTGCTGCTGGAAGCGACCGAAGACACGCGCCTGCAACTGGACCAGCTCAAGAGCTTCGGCCTGACCCTGGCCATGGACGACTTCGGCACCGGCTACTCGTCACTGAGCTACCTGAAAAAATTCCCCATCGACATCATCAAGATCGACCGCAGCTTTATCCACGAAATCCCGGACAACCAGGACGACATGGAAATCACCTCGGCCGTGATCGCCATGGCCCACAACCTCAAGCTCAAGGTGGTGGCCGAAGGCATCGAGACCGCCGAGCAACTGGCGTTCCTGCGTCGGCACCGTTGCGACGTTGGCCAGGGCTACCTGTTCGACCGGCCGATCCCCGGTGCAGAGCTGCTCGAGAAGCTTAGACGCTACCCGCGCGGGCCAATCGCCTGACAGCGCTGTAACACTCGGGCACACTGGCTGTCTGAAATTTACCGCTAACCCAACCTGACGAGAGGACTGCTCATGGTCTTGCGCTCGGAAATTCTGGTGAACAAAAACGTGCTGCCTACTCAAGAACAAGCGTTGCCCGGTCGTGAAACCCCGATGAACCTGCCGCAGACGCACTTCGTCAACGGCAACCCGCTGCTGGGCCCATTCGTCGACGACGTCGGCTTCGCGATCTTCGGCCTGGGTTGTTTCTGGGGCGCCGAGCGCAAGTTCTGGCAGCGCGATGGCGTGGTCAGCACCGTGGTCGGCTATGCCGGTGGTTTCACGCCGAACCCGACGTATGAAGAAGTCTGCTCGGGCCTGACCGGCCACAGCGAAGTGGTGCTGGTGGTGTATGACCAGGCCAAGGTGAACTACGAAGACCTGCTGAAGATGTTCTGGGAACTGCACAACCCGACCCAGGGCATGCGCCAGGGTAATGACATCGGCACCCAGTACCGCTCGGTGATCTATGCGACCACGCCTGAGCAACTGGCGGCGGCGCAGGCCAGTGCCGAGGCCTATCAGGCCGAATTGACCAAGGCCGGCCTGGGCACCATCACCACCGAAATCGAAGAGGCGCCGACGGTGTACTTCGCCGAGGCGTATCACCAGCAGTACCTGGCGAAGAATCCACAGGGCTACTGTGGGATCGGCGGTACCGGGGTGACTTGCCCGATCTGAAGATCGGAGCTGCAAGTTTCAAGCTGCATGTGGTGTTTTCTGCTCTCACTTGCAGCTTGAGGCTTGAGGCTTACAACTACTCAGCTATGAGCCAATCCATCTGCCACCCACCCTGGGTCTGGCCAAGCTGCTTGGACAGCCACGGCAGCAGCTCGCGCAACTCCTCTTCCAGGCCCCACGGCGGGTTGGCAATCGCCAGGCCCGAGCCGGTCAGGGTGTTGGGCGTGTCCAGCGGATGCACCAGCAATTCCACGCGCAGCAACTTCGGCGCACCGGTGCCGGCCAGGTCCTGGTAGAAGCGACGCAGCATGCGCTGGTCCTTCACCGGGTACCAGATCGCCGCGACCGTCTGGCGCATACGGCTGACGGCTTCCTTGAGGGACGCAGCACAGCGCTGCATTTCGTCGAGTTTTTCAAACGGCGGATCGATCAGCATCAACGCACGCTTTTCCGGCACCGGTAACAGCGCGCGCGGCACATGCCAGCCTTCGCCCAAATGAACCTTGACCCGACGATCGCCCTTCATGTTGTCCTTGAGCAACACGCCGTCTTCCGGGTGTTTTTCATTGAGCAGCACGCGGTCCTGGGGGCGCGTAAGGCGGCGCGCCAGCTCCGGTGAGCCCGGGTAGTAGCGCAACTGGCCATCGGGGTTCATCTCGTGCAGCACGCGCATGTAGTCGGCGGTCAACGGCGGTAGATCGTCGGCGCCCCACAAACGCGCGATACCTTCCAGGTACTCACCCGTGCGATTGGCCTGGTCACCTTGCAGGTCGTACAGGCCAATCCCGGCATGGGTGTCGAGGTAGGCGAACGGCTGCTCCTTGCGCGACATCAGGGCGATGAGGCGGGTCAAGGTCAGGTGTTTGAAGACATCGGCATGGTTGCCGGCGTGAAAGGCGTGACGATAATTCATGGTTGCTCCTGCGCAGGGGGCGAAGTTTACCTTCTACGGGCGCAAAGGTGCAGGGCCGCATGCCGGGCGGCGCTTATGCCGCAAACGCAGGCAGCCCGTTGAAAAAAATCTAAATGTCGACGGCGAGGCGGATTTATTGTGGCCATCCACTACTCCAGGGAGGTCAATAACAATCATGAAAGACGCCACCATCGCGCTGCACCACGGTTTCAAGTCGGACCCGACCACCAAGGCCGTCGCCGTGCCGATCTACCAGAACGTCGCCTTCGAATTCGATAACGCCCAACACGGCGCCGACCTGTTCAACCTGGACGTACCCGGCAATATCTACACGCGCATCATGAACCCCACCAACGATGTGCTGGAACAGCGCATTGCCGCCCTTGAAGGTGGTATCGCGGCGCTGGCAGTCTCGGCCGGCAGCGCGGCGATCCACTATGCAATCCAGACCTTGACCCGTGCGGGTGACAATATCGTCACCACACCGCAACTCTACGGTGGCACCTACACGCTGTTCGCCCACCTGCTGCCGAGCTTTGGCGTGGAGGTGCGTTTCGCCCGGGACGACAGCGCCGCCGCCATCGCCGAACTGATCGACGACGACACCAAGCTGGTGTACTGCGAAAGCATCGGCAACCCGGCGGGCAATATCATCGACATCGAAGCCCTGGCCGACGTCGCCCATGCCCGCGGCGTGCCGCTGGTAGTGGACAACACCGTGGCCACGCCGATCCTGTGCAAGCCGATCCAGTTCGGCGCCGACATCGTGGTGCACTCGGTGACCAAGTACGTCGGCGGCCATGGCAACTCCCTGGGCGGTGTAATTGTCGACAGTGGCACGTTCCCGTGGACGAAATACGCGGATAAATTCCCCGGCCTCAACCAGCCCGAGCCGGCCTATCACGGCGTGGTCTATACCGAAAAATTCGGCCCCGCCGCCTTCATCGCCCGTGCCCGCACCGTGCCACTGCGCAACACCGGTGCAGCGTTGGCGCCGATGAATGCCTTCCTGTTGCTGCAAGGCCTGGAAACACTGGCATTGCGCATGGAGCGCCACACCGAAAACGCCCTGAAAATCGCGCAATTCCTGCAAGGCCATGCCGAGGTGGAGTGGGTCAGCTACGCCGGCCTGCCGGACCACCCGCACCACGCATTGGCGCAGAAATACATGCAGGGCAAACCGTCGGCGATCCTGTCCTTCGGTTTGAAAGGCGGCTTTGATGCCGGTGTGCGCTTCTACGACGCCCTGCAAATCTTCAAGCGCCTGGTCAACATCGGCGACGCCAAGTCCCTGGCCTGCCACCCGGCTTCCACCACTCACCGACAGATGAACGAGCAGGAACAGGCCAAGGCCGGCGTAAAGCCGGAAATGATTCGCCTGTCGGTGGGTATCGAAGCGGTCGAAGACCTGATCGACGACCTGCAACAGGCGCTGGCCTCAACTCAACTCTGAGTCCAGGTAGCCCGCCAGCGCTTCAGCGCTGATGTCCGTACTGCGCGCGAAGTAGGCGACCTTGTGCCGCAAGGTCGCCGGCGTAAAAGCGGCATACAGGTCGGGGCGCTGCTCTTCCAGCCACTGCAGCAGGTTGTCGATCAGGGTCTGCGGCGACTGCGCGGCCAAGTGCGCCAATAACGCGTCAGGCACGCGCCACCAAGGGCTGGCCTTGGCCGCAGTGACCGATGGCGTCGCCACGCTCAACGGCTGGCCATTGATCAGATAGCGCTGGAACACGGGCAGTACTGCGCCGATTTCATCGTCCAGTTTCTGCACAATCGGCAGAAACTGGGCGCCATCCCAGAAGCGCAGGAACACGCTCCGCTCATCGGGAAGCACTATCTTGGTCAGGCCTTGCAGGTGAGCAACGACGACTTCCAGCGGACTGGACGATACCGCCAGCCAACCCCAGTCCGAGGCTTCAGTGGTTGCGATCCAATCGAGGAAGGCACTGTCGGGCTCGACAACCGCTGCGTAGGGCATCACCTCATCCCACCCGGCATAGGCCGTACCTGCCCAGAGCGCTTGAGGCAACATCCCGCCGGCCGAGACTTGCCACGCAGCCAGCGGCTTCGCGTCGCTGGCACTGCTCAGTACCACGTAAAGCCGCTCATTGGGGAGTAGAGGGCATTGTGCCAGCCAGTCATCGGGGCTCAAGGGTTGGGACATCAGGGTAAATTCCTTTTAAGGTTGAATGGAATGGGAGAGCGCACTGCCCGTCACTGCAGCGTTGGCACTCTTCACAAAACGGCGCGCTCCGTTTCAGGCTGGCGACCTGTATCCGGCTCAGCGGTGCAGGTATAACCGCCAGCAACGCCGCTTTCACCCCAGGCATCAATGGCGACGCCGCCGGAGCAGGCGCGCCTCCCAGTTGAATGGGCGTGCTGCTGAAAATCCCCTCTGCCGACAGCGTGATCGACTGCCCACCGGCCTGGATTGTCACGCTCGCGCCCGCATCAATGACAACACTCTGCCCGGCACCCATCCGGATGGCCCGCCCGGCCCGCATCTGCTGCGAACCGCCGACCACCAGATGGTCGTCCTGCTTGAGTTCCGTCAAACGGTTGCCATGGGTGATGCGCTGCTCTTCGCCTTGTACTTCATGGTGCGACTCACCGCCCACCCTGATGCGGCGCTGATGGTCGATCTGCACCTGCTGGTCATGCAGCACATGCTGGGTCCAATCCCGCTGGGCGCGCAGGTAGATCTCCTCGGCGCCCTTGCGGTCTTCGATGCGCAGTTCGTTGTAGCCACCGCCACCGGGGCTGCTCTGGCTACGGAAGATACTGCGGGTCTTGTCTGCCGGCAGGTCGAGGGGGACCGGGGTCGCCGCGTTCGGCAGGCAGGCCATCACCAGCGGCATGTCCATATCCCCATTGGCGAACCCCACCAGTACTTCCATGCCCACTCGCGGGATAAGTACCGAGCCATAGCGGTCATGGGCCCAACCGCTGGCCACCCGCAGCCAACAGCTGGAATGATCGTCATGCGCCCCAGCGCGATCCCAGGCCAACTGCACCTTGACCCGGCCGTATTCGTCGCAGTGGATTTCACTGTCGACGGGGCCGGTGACCACCGCGCTTTGATAACCCGACAACGCCGGCCGCGCCTGCTCCGGCAAGGGCGGGCGGAAGATCACGTCCCACGGAGTCGCCACACATTCATTGCGATACCCCTGAAGAAAATCTCCACCGCCAACCTCGGTGACAGCCTCCTCCAGAACCTGGGGCTGCCTGCCTTCGTGGGTCACTTGCGTCACCAGCCACACGTCATTCCATTCGTCCCGCGGATGCCCGGTCAACTTGAAGAACCGGCCGCTGCTCAATGCAGGGTCATCGCCGCTGGCACGGGCTATTCGATAGTCGCTACGGTGCCGCTCCAGGCCACGTTGCGCGAGGTATTTGCCGTGGGGGCGATCGGAAAAATGACCGGGGTAGGCCTGCGCCTCAAACCGTGGAAGCTGTTCGCCGACCACGCCACTCTCCAGCACCAGGCTCGGCTTGAGAAAGTCGTAGTCACGCAGGTTGACCGCGGTGGTGCGGGTTTCCAACCGCAGCGCAAAGCGCTTGATGGCCGGCGTATCCGCCACCATCCCGGAGCCCGGCATGTAGGACGTAGGCTGATCGGGCGGGGCGAAAACGGTCTGGTCATCGCCAAACACCAGCAGGTGTCCTTCGGGCGAATGCTGGAAGTGGTAGTGAATCCCCTGCTCGGCGCATAGGCGCTGAATGAAGGCCAGGTCGCTCTCGCCAAACTGTACGCAATACTCGCGCTCGGGATAGGCGCCACTGAGGTGAAATTCGAATTGGTCGGCATGGAGCTGCTGCTCCGCCAGCACCTGCGCAATGATCTGCGGCACCGTCTTGTGCTGGAAGATCCGCTGGCGACTGCTGTGCGCGAGATAGGCCAACTGCGGCACAAGGCTGATCTGGTAACGCGTCAGCCGCCGCCCGGAATCGCCCTGCGCGACCCGATAAACCAGGCCGTGGACACCACGGCCGTGAGCGTCGAAGCCCAGGTATGCCGGGCGATGCAGCAGGCTTTCCAGGTCCAGGTCGGGCTGTTCGCTGACCAGTTCAAGATCAAAACGATACGGCTGGCTGATGGCTTCGCTACCCCGGAACTCAAACACCTTGAGTTCACTCGACACACCGTCGAGGGTCAGGGTAAAGGCACTTTGATTGGCAGGAGCAAACATCCGGTGTTTCTCTGCGAGGGGTAGGCGGGAGATTCTGCACCACTGCCTCACCCTGCCGGGCACAGCCCAAATAAATCAGTAAAACCCTACATGTGTACGTAGGAGTCCTACTCAGTCCAGCTCGAATCGCACGCAAAAAAAGACCCGCCATCCGTAGGACGCGGGCCTTCTTTTAATTCATCGAGCGCTCAGCGCCCGGCAAATCACTTGTTGAGGTTGTAGTCTTTTTCCGCCGCATCAAAGCGCTCGACCATACCGGCTGTCGGTGCGCCCAGCTTGCTCACGACGTAGATCGCCAGGCTGGCGAAGATGAAGCCTGGGATGATTTCGTACAGACCCAGCAGTTCGAAGTGCTTCCACACGATCACGGTGATCGCGCCGACCAGGATCCCGGCCAGTGCGCCGTTGCGGGTCATGTTCTTCCAGATCACCGAGATCAGCACCACAGGGCCGAACGCAGCACCGAAACCGGCCCAGGCGTAGCTCACCAGGCCCAGGACGCGGTTGTTCGGGTTGGCGGCCATGGCGATAGCGATCAAGGCCACCAGCAGTACCATCAGACGGCCGACCCACACCAGTTCAAGCTGGGAAGCGCTTTTGCGCAGGAAGGTCTTGTAGAAGTCTTCGGTCAGGGCGCTGGAGCACACCAGCAACTGGCAGCTGAGGGTGCTCATGACCGCAGCCAGGATGGCCGACAGCAGCACGCCCGCGATCCATGGGTTGAACAGCAACTTGGCCAGTTCGATGAACACGCGCTCGTGGTTCTCGTTGACCGGGCCCGCCACTTCCGGGTGCGCCGAGAAGTAGGCGATGCCGAAGAAGCCCACGGCCACGGTGCCGCCCAGGCACAGGATCATCCAGGTCATGGAGATGCGACGCGCGTTGGCGATCGACTTCACTGAATCCGCCGCCATGAAGCGCGCGAGGATGTGTGGTTGGCCGAAGTACCCCAGGCCCCAGCCCATCAGCGAGATAATGCCGATGAAGGTGGTGTTTTTCAGCATGTTGAAGTTGTCGGGGTTCTTGGCTTCGATGGCCAGGAACGTGGTGTCGACGCCACCGGTGGCCAGCAGCACGATGATCGGCGTAAGGATCAGCGCGAAAATCATCAGCGTGGCTTGTACGGTGTCGGTCCAGCTGACGGCCAGGAAACCACCCACGAAGGTGTAGGCAATCGTCGCCGCAGCGCCGGCCCACAGCGCGGTCTCGTAGGACATGCCGAAGGTGCTTTCGAACAGGCGGGCACCGGCCACGATGCCGGACGCGCAGTAGATAGTGAAGAACACCAGGATCACGACCGCAGAGATGATCCGCAGCAGGCCGCTTTTATCTTCGAAACGGCTGGAGAAGTAGTCCGGCAGGGTCAGGGCGTCGCCGTTGTGCTCGGTCTGTACCCGCAGGCGACCGGCCACGAACAGCCAGTTGAGGTAGGCGCCGACGATCAGGCCGATGGCGATCCAGCTTTCCGACAGGCCGGACATGTAGATCGCGCCCGGCAGTCCCATCAACAACCAGCCGCTCATGTCGGAAGCACCGGCTGACAAGGCAGTCACCACGCTCCCAAGGCTGCGACCGCCGAGGATGTAATCGGAAAGGTTGTTGGTGGAGCGATAGGCCATGAAGCCGATCAGCACCATTGCTGCGATGTAGATCACGAACGTGATCAGGGTTGGATTACTAACGCTCATAGGAGTGACGCCCTGGCTTTGTTTTTATGTAGCGGCGGTCTGTCAGACGGCCACCTACTGGAAGTAGGTAAACGTAACTGCGTGCCGCGCATTTATGACTGACGTTTCCCCAGGAAAGCCGCCAGCCGATGAACCAAACCCTAAAGCCGGTTGCACCTTGGGCGCGAATGCTATTCAACAAAGCAAATAAGGTGCAACCAGTTTCTTGGGAATAAGTTGCACCCAAGTGTAAAACCCGCAAAACGCTCCTTTTTTGCTCCTTTTCGGAGCAAGAACAGCCGATCTCAGAAGCAAATGCACCAAGCCGAAGCGGATTCCGTCGCCGGCCAATTTTTTTCCGATCAAGCGACGAAAAATTCATCGACAAAATGGGTTGCACCCGGTTGCACCTCTCCCTGAGCAAAGCTAATCTTGCCGCCAGCTGATGCCACTCGGTAGTGGCACCCATGAGGATAAGAAAATGGCTACGACCACCCTTGGGGTCAAACTCGACGACCCGACCCGCGAACGCCTCAAGGCGGCCGCGACCTCCATTGATCGCACGCCGCACTGGCTGATCAAGCAGGCGATTTTCAATTACCTGGAGAAACTCGAGGGTGGTGCAACCCTGACCGAGCTCAACGGCTTGAGCAGCAAGGACGCTGACGACGCAGGCGAAGTCCAGAGCGACCACGCCCACCAGTGCTTCCTTGAGTTCGCCGAGAGCATCCTGCCGCAATCCGTACTGCGCGCTTCGATCACCGCCGCTTACCGTCGCCCCGAGCCGGAAGTGGTGCCGATGCTGATCGAACAGGCCCGCCTGCCGGTGCAAATGGCCGAAGCCACCAACAAGCTCGCCGCTTCGATTGCGGAAAAATTGCGCAATCAGAAGAGTGCCGGCGGCCGTGCCGGGATTGTCCAGGGCCTGCTGCAGGAATTCTCGCTGTCGTCCCAGGAAGGCGTAGCCCTGATGTGCCTGGCCGAAGCACTGCTGCGGATCCCGGACAAAGGCACCCGCGACGCGCTGATCCGCGACAAGATCAGCACCGGCAACTGGCATCCGCACCTGGGCAACAGCCCGTCGCTGTTCGTCAACGCCGCTACCTGGGGCCTGCTGCTGACCGGCAAACTGGTCGCTACCCATAACGAAGCCGGCCTCACCTCATCCCTGAGCCGCATCATCGGCAAGAGCGGCGAGCCAATGATCCGCAAGGGCGTCGACATGGCCATGCGCCTGATGGGCGAGCAGTTCGTGACCGGCGAAACCATCGCCGAAGCCCTGGCCAACGCGAGCAAATTCGAAGCCAAGGGTTTCCGCTATTCCTACGACATGCTCGGTGAAGCCGCCCTCACCGAACACGACGCGCAGAAATACCTGGCCTCGTACGAGCAAGCCATTCACTCCATCGGCAAAGCCTCCCACGGCCGTGGGATTTATGAAGGCCCGGGCATCTCCATCAAGCTGTCGGCCCTGCACCCGCGTTACAGCCGTGCGCAGTACGAACGTGTGATGGATGAGCTGTACCCGCGCCTGCTGTCCCTGACCCTGCTGGCCAAGCAATACGATATCGGCCTGAACATCGACGCCGAAGAAGCCGACCGCCTGGAACTGTCGCTGGATCTGCTCGAGCGCCTGTGCTTCGAACCGCAGCTGACCGGCTGGAACGGCATTGGCTTCGTGATCCAGGCCTACCAGAAGCGTTGCCCGTATGTGATCGACTACGTCATCGACCTGGCACGCCGCAGCCGCCATCGCCTGATGATCCGCCTGGTAAAAGGCGCGTACTGGGACAGCGAGATCAAGCGCGCCCAGGTCGAAGGCCTGGAAGGCTACCCGGTGTATACCCGCAAGGTGTACACCGACGTTTCCTACATTGCCTGTGCACGCAAGCTGCTGTCGGTACCGGAAGTCATCTACCCGCAGTTCGCTACGCACAACGCCCATACCTTGTCGGCGATTTACCATATCGCCGGTCAGAACTATTACCCCGGCCAGTATGAATTCCAATGCCTGCACGGCATGGGTGAACCGCTGTACGAGCAGGTAGTAGGCAAGGTTTCCGAAGGCAAGCTGAACCGTCCGTGCCGCGTGTACGCACCGGTCGGCACTCACGAAACACTGCTGGCTTACCTGGTGCGTCGCCTGCTGGAAAACGGCGCCAACACCTCGTTCGTCAACCGCATCGCCGACCAGTCCATCTCGATCCAGGAGCTGGTGGCCGATCCAGTGGCCAGCATCGAGCAGATGGCGACGCTGGAAGGCGGCTTCGGCCTGCCGCACCCGCGTATCCCGCTGCCCCGTGACCTGTACGGCAGCGACCGTGCCAACTCGGCCGGTATCGACCTGGCCAACGAACACCGCCTGGCATCGCTGTCCTGCGCCCTGCTGGCCACCGCGCACAACAACTGGAAGGCCGCGCCGATGCTCGGTTGCGCCGCCAGCGATCAAGCGGCGGCACCGGTATTGAACCCGTCCGACCTGCGTGACGTGGTCGGTCACGTGCAAGAAGCCACCGTCGAAGACGTCGACAACGCGATCCAGTGCGCCATCAGCGCCGGCCCGATCTGGCAGGCCACCCCGCCCGCCGAACGCGCCGCGATCCTGGAACGTGCCGCCGACCTGATGGAAGGCGAGATCCAGCCGCTGATGGGCCTGCTGGCCCGCGAAGCCGGCAAGACCTTCGCCAACGCCATCGCCGAAGTACGTGAGGCCGTGGACTTCCTGCGCTACTACGCGGTACAGGCGCGCAACGACTTCACCAATGACGCCCACCGCCCACTGGGTCCGGTGGTGTGCATCAGCCCGTGGAACTTCCCGCTGGCGATTTTCAGTGGGCAAGTGGCTGCCGCACTGGCCGCCGGTAACCCGGTACTGGCCAAGCCAGCCGAACAAACCCCGCTGGTGGCTGCACAAGCCGTGCGCATCCTGCTCGAAGCCGGTATTCCCCAAGGCGTGCTGCAATTGCTGCCGGGCCAGGGCGAAAGCGTCGGTGCCCGTCTGGTGGGTGATGATCGCGTCAAGGGCGTGATGTTCACCGGCTCCACAGAAGTCGCGCGGCTGCTGCAACGCAATGTCGCCGGGCGCCTGGATGCCCAGGGCC
Source organism: Pseudomonas sp. NFX5 (assembly GCF_049132125.1). NCBI lineage: Bacteria > Pseudomonadati > Pseudomonadota > Gammaproteobacteria > Pseudomonadales > Pseudomonadaceae > Pseudomonas > Pseudomonas sp. NFX5. The sequence continues at coordinate 19,504 of NZ_JAFMZG010000024.1, read as the reverse complement.
GTCCGATTCCGCTGATCGCCGAGACCGGCGGCCAGAACGCAATGATCGTCGACTCCTCGGCACTCACCGAACAGGTGGTCATCGACGTGGTGTCCTCGGCCTTCGACAGCGCCGGTCAACGTTGCTCGGCCCTGCGTGTGTTGTGCCTGCAGGAAGATTCGGCAGACCGCGTGATCGAAATGCTCAAGGGCGCCATGGCTGAATGCCGCCTGGGCAACCCGGAGCGCCTGTCGGTGGACATCGGCCCGGTGATCGACGCCGAAGCCAAGGCCGGCATCGAGAAACACATCCAGGCCATGCGAGACAAAGGCCGCAATGTGTACCAGGTGGCGATTGCCGACGGTGAAGAAATCAAGCGCGGTACCTTCGTGATGCCCACCCTGATCGAGCTGGAAAGCTTCGACGAGCTGCAACGGGAGATCTTCGGCCCGGTGCTGCACGTGGTGCGCTACAAGCGCAAGGAGATCGACCAGCTTATCGGCCAGATCAACGCATCCGGCTATGGCCTGACCCTGGGCGTACACACCCGTATCGACGAGACCATCGCCAAGGTGATCGACAACGTCAATGCCGGTAACGTCTACGTCAACCGCAACATTGTCGGTGCCGTGGTCGGCGTGCAGCCGTTCGGCGGCGAAGGCCTGTCGGGCACAGGCCCGAAAGCCGGTGGCCCGCTGTACCTGTACCGCTTGCTGTCGACCCGTCCTACCGATGCGATCGAGCAATCCTTCGTACGTGGCGACAAGCTGGCGGCACCGGACGTACGTCTGCGTGATGCCATGAGCCAACCGCTGACCGCCCTGAAAACCTGGGCCGACAGCAATAAGTTCAGCGAGCTGAGTGCGCTGTGCAGCCAGTTCGCCGCGCAGTCCCAAAGCGGAATCACCCGTCAGTTGGCCGGCCCGACCGGCGAGCGCAACAGCTACGCCATCCTGCCCCGCGAGCACGTACTGTGCCTGGCGGACGTGGAAGGCGATCTGTTGACTCAACTGGCGGCGGTATTGGCCGTCGGCGGTTCGGCGGTGTGGCCGGAAACCGACCTGACCAAGGCCGTGTTCCCACGGTTGCCGAAGGAGATTCAGGCGAAAATCAAGCGCGTGGCCGACTGGACCAAGGACGAGGTGGTGTTTGACGCCGTCCTGCACCACGGCGATTCCGACCAACTGCGTGGGGTGTGCCAGCAAGTGGCGCAGCGTGGCGGGGCGATTGTCGGGGTACATGGTTTGTCTCAGGGCGAAACATCCATTGCCTTGGAGCGCCTGGTGATCGAGCGTGCGTTGAGCGTTAACACCGCGGCTGCCGGCGGTAATGCCAGCCTGATGACCATCGGCTAACTGAATGTGGGAGGGGGCTTGCCCCCTCCCACATTTGATCACATTTCAATTCCCCTCCCCGCGTTCTGCCTCTTCATCACCCAGATCAATCTTGCTATCCAGTCTTTATTCGCGCACTTAGACTCAGGCCAATTCCTCCAAAGGTAAGCCGCCATGTCCGAGACGCTGCTCAGTTCCCGCAATCTGGCTTTCGAGCTGTACGAAGTCCTCGATGCCGAGGGCCTGACCCAGCGCGAGCGGTTTGCCGAGCACAATCGCGAAACGTTCGATGCCGCGATCAGCACGGCGCGCAGCATCGCCGAAAAGCACTTCGCCCCCCACAACCGTAAGAACGACGAAAACGAACCGCGCTACGAAAACGGCGCAGCCATCCTGATTCCGGAAGTCAAACCGGCGGTGGATGCGTTCCTGGAAGCCGGCTTCCTCAATGCGGCCCGCAGCTTCGAAGCCGGTGGCATGCAGTTGCCGACCCTGCTGTCCCAGGCCTGCTTCGCTCACTTCCAATCCGCCAACGCGGCCTCGACGTCCTACCCGTTCCTGACCATGGGCGCCGCCAACCTGATCGAAAGCTTCGGCACCGAGGAGCAAAAACAGCGCTTCCTGCAACCGATGATCGAAGGCCGCTTCTTCGGCACCATGGCCCTGACCGAGCCCCACGCCGGCTCATCGCTGTCGGATATTCGTACCCGCGCCGAGCCCGCGGCTGACGGCAGCTATCGCCTCAAAGGCAACAAGATCTTCATCTCCGGCGGCGACCACCCGCTGTCGGAAAACATCGTGCACATGGTGCTGGCCAAGCTGCCGGACGCGCCCGCTGGGGTGAAGGGCATTTCGCTGTTTATCGTGCCCAAGTTCCTGGTCAACGACGACGGCAGCCTCGGCGCGCGCAACGACGTGCTGCTGGCCGGGCTGTTTCATAAGATGGGCTGGCGTGGCACCACGTCCACGGCACTGAATTTCGGCGATAACGGCAACTGCGTCGGCTATCTGGTGGGTAAACCGCACCAAGGCCTGAGCTGCATGTTCCAGATGATGAACGAGGCACGCATCGGTGTCGGCATGGGCGCGGTGATGCTCGGTTACGCCGGCTATCTCTATTCGCTGGAATACGCCCGCGAACGCCCGCAAGGCCGCTTGCCCGACAGCAAGGACCCAGGCACCGCGCCGGTCTCGATCATCCAGCACGCCGATATCAAGCGCATGCTGCTGACGCAAAAAGCCTACGTCGAAGGTGCCTTTGACCTGGGCCTGTACGCCGCGCGGCTGTTCGATGACACCACCACACTGGAAACCGAGGCCGAACGCAAACAGGCCCATGAACTGCTGGACCTGCTCACCCCCATCGTCAAATCCTGGCCCTCGGAGTTCTGCCTCAAGGCCAACGAACTGGCGATCCAGATCCTCGGCGGCCACGGTTATACCCGCGAATACCCGGTGGAGCAGTACTACCGCGACAACCGCCTGAACCCGATCCACGAGGGCACCCATGGCATCCAGTCCCTGGACCTGCTGGGGCGCAAGCTGGCGCAGAACGGCGGCGCGGGCCTGAAGCAACTGATCCGGCTGATCGCCGACACGGGCGCGCGGGCACAGGAATATCCAGGCCTGACGGCATTGAGAGAGCCGCTGGAGCACCTGGTCAGCCGCCTGCAAAGCGTGACCATCGGCCTGCTGACGGATCTCGCCCAGGGCAAGGTCAACAGCAGCCTGGCGAACTCGGCGCTGTACCTGAAGGTATTCGGGCATACGGTGATTGGCTGGCGCTGGCTGGAACAGGCGATTCGCGCCGAAGAAGGGCTGACCAAGGGCAATGGGGCCGATGTCGCCTTCTATAAAGGCAAGCTCCAGGCCGCCCGGTACTTCCTGACTTGGGAGATTCCGGGCTGCCATCATGAACTGGTGATTCTGGAGGCACGGGATGATACGTGCCTGGGGATGCAGGATGAGTGGTTCTAGGGCTGGATCGCCTTGGAAATCACCTCGACCGTGGCGCTGACTTGCTCTTGGTAACGGTCGAGTTCCTGCTGGTGAGCCTGCTGCATTTCGATCTGCTCGGCGCACAGGTTCAGCGCCGCCAGCACCAGTAGCTTGTCACCGATCAGGGTCGGGTACTTTTTCTTGGTGGTGGCCAGGGAGGCCTTGAGCATGGTCACGGCGTGCATCAGGGTTTTATCTTCCCCGGCCGGGGCCTTGATCGAGTAATCCTCTCCGAGAATCGAAACGACCTTTATGCCTTCATTCATGCGCTGACAGGGCCTGCGCTCACGCGCTCAACCAGCGCCTGGATCCGCGCTGCGGTGGCGCCGTGCTTTTCTTCCTGCTCCATCAGGTTCAGTTGCAGGCTGTCGTTCTCATCCTTGGCGCGAGCCAGTTCGGCCTTGAGGGATTCGTTGCTGCCCAGTAGCTCCTGATTCTGCTGTACCAGGTCGCTGACCAGTTGTTCCAGTTGGCTGAGGGATGCTTCTAACATTTTGATTTCTCGGGCTTTTTCAAAGGGCGGTGACGATAAAGAAAATTCACCTCGGATGCCAGGGTTATCCCTGGCGCGCAGCCCGTTTTCAAGGGCCGGGCCACGCTTTCGAGCCTTAGTGACTGCATTTCCCCCATCTGGTTCCTGAATCCGCGCAACCCCTCGTCAGATGCGACAAAAACGCACAGCCCCCTCTAGACTTTAGTCGTACGCCCGATAGAGAGGCACACCCCGTCTCATGACCGCACGGATTGCGCCTCTCCCAGGATTTCCGCATGTCGCTTCGTAATATGAATATCGCTCCGAGGGCCTTCCTCGGCTTCGCGTTTATTGGCGCGTTGATGTTGTTTCTAGGCGTGTTCGCCCTGAACCAGATGAGCAAGATCCGTGGCGCCACCGAAGACATCACCCTGTCCAGCGTGCCAAGCATCCGTGCCCTGGATGAGTTCACCCAACTGACCCTGCGCCTGCGCGTGCTGTCTTACCGCTTGCTGACCAACCGCGAGCCGGATGTGCAGCAAAAGACCCTGGAAGCCTTCGAACTGCGCAACCAGCAGATTCGCGCCGCCCAGGGCGTCTACGAGAAACTGATCGAAAGCAGCGAAGAACGTAGCACCTACAACGAATATGTAAGCCTGCTGGGCCAGTACCATCAGATTGAAGAGCGCATGAAGAGCCTGTCACGGGCCAACCAGGTGGATGAGCTGCGCAGCCTGCTTAACACCGAATTGCTGAGCAACTCCGAGCAGGTCAACGCCGTGCTGACGCGCCTGCTGGACCTCAATAACAAGATGGCCCTGGCCACCAATCAGGAGGCCGAAGACCAGTACAACGCGGCCTTCAACCTGGTCGTGGGCCTGCTGGTGATCGCCACGCTGCTGACCCTGCTGTTTGCCTGGCTGCTGACCCGCAGCATCACCCTGCCGATTTCACAGGCACTGGAAGCGGCGGAAGAAGTCGCCGAAGGCAACCTGACACGGCCGATCAAAGTCGACGGCAACGATGAAGCCGGGCGCCTGCTCGCCGCCATGGCCAAGATGCAGGACAAACTGCGCGACACCCTGCAACGCATCGCCGGCTCCGCCACCCAACTGGCTTCCGCCGCCGAGGAACTGAACGCCGTCACCGACGAAAGTGCCCGTGGCCTGACCCGGCAAAACAACGAAATCGAGCAAGCCGCCACCGCCGTCAACGAGATGACCAGCGCCGTGGAAGAAGTCGCACGCAATGCGGTGAGCACCTCGGAAGCCTCGCGCAACGCCACCACGTCTGCTGGCGACGGCCGCGACCTGGTGCAGGAAACCGTCAGCGCCATCGAGCGCATGAGCGGCGATGTGCAGGCTACCGCCACCCTGATCGGCGAACTGGCCAATGAGTCGCGCGATATCGGCAAAGTGCTGGACGTGATTCGCGGCCTGGCCGACCAGACAAATTTGCTGGCCCTGAACGCGGCGATTGAAGCCGCACGCGCCGGTGAAGCCGGTCGCGGGTTCGCGGTGGTCGCCGATGAAGTACGGGCCCTGGCCCATCGCACCCAGCAGTCCACCAGCGAGATCGAGCGGATGATCGGCAGTATCCAGGCCGGCACCGAGCACGCGGTGGACTCGATGCGCAACAGTACCGAACGGGCGGAGTCGACGCTGAACATCGCCAAAGGCGCCGGGATGTCGCTGGACACCATCAACATGGCGATTGTCGAGATCAACGAGCGCAACCTGGTGATCGCCAGCGCGGCGGAAGAACAGGCGCAGGTGGCGCGGGAAGTGGACCGCAACCTGGTGAACATTCGTGATCTGTCGGTGCAATCCGCTACGGGCGCCAGTCAGACCAGCGCCGCGAGCAGCGAATTGTCACGCCTGGCGGTAGACCTGAACGGGATGGTAGGCCGCTTCCGCCTCTAACGCCCTGCACTGGCTTGAAATGTGGGAGGGGGCTTGCTCCCGATAGCGGTGGATCAGTTAAAGACAAGCTGACTGACATACCGCCATCGGGGGCAAGCCCCCTCCCACATTCAGATCTGCGCCCGACGTTAAAAGCTTTTTGACAGCACCGCAATTCAACAGGTTAGAATCCCTGGCACGCAGACTGCATGGTCAGTTTGCGTCCCGTCTTGTTTGCCCATGGAGTACTGCCTTTGAATGCGACGACCATCAACAGCCTGTTCTTGATCGGCGCGTTGCTGGTGAGTGCGAGCATTCTGGTGAGTTCTCTTTCCTCGCGCCTGGGTATCCCGATCCTGGTGATCATCCTGGCCGTGGGCATGGTGGCCGGCGTCGATGGCGGCGGCATCATTTTCGACAATTACCCGACTGCCTACCTGGTGGGCAACCTCGCGCTGGCAGTGATCCTGCTCGACGGCGGTTTGCGTACACGGGTGGCGAGTTTCCGCGTGGCACTCTGGCCGGCATTGTCCCTGGCCACCGTGGGGGTGTTGATTACCACCGGCCTCACCGGCATGGCGGCGGCCTGGCTGTTTGACCTGAATATTATCCAGGGCCTGCTGATCGGTGCGATTGTCGGCTCGACCGACGCCGCAGCGGTGTTCTCGCTGCTGGGCGGCAAGGGCCTGAACGAACGGGTGACCGCCAGCCTCGAGATCGAATCCGGCAGTAACGACCCGATGGCGGTGTTCCTCACCGTCACCCTGATCGACATGCTCGCCAGCGGCCAGACCGGCCTGCACTGGAGCCTGCTGACCCACCTGGTGCGCGAGTTCGGCATCGGTGGCATCGTCGGCCTCGGCGGCGGCTGGTTGATGCTGCAAATGGTCAACCGCATCAACCTGGCCACCGGCCTGTACCCGATCCTGGTGATCGCCGGCGGCCTGTTCGTGTTCGCCCTGACCAACGCCTTCCATGGCAGCGGCTTCCTCGCCGTGTACCTGTGCGGCCTGGTGATCGGCAATCGCCCGGTGCGTAGCCGTCATGGCATTTTGCATATGCTCGACGGCATGGCCTGGCTCGCGCAGATCGGTATGTTCCTGGTGCTGGGCCTGCTGGTCACGCCTCATGATTTGCTGCCGATTGCCCTGCCGGCCCTGGGCCTGGCGCTGTGGATGATCCTGTTTGCGCGGCCGCTGTCGGTGATGGTCGGCCTGCTGCCGTTCAAAGCCTTCCATGGCCGCGAAAAGGCCTTTATCGCCTGGGTCGGCCTGCGCGGCGCGGTGCCGATCATCCTGGCAGTGTTCCCGTTGATGGCCGGCCTGCCCCATGCGCAGCTGTACTTCAACCTGGCGTTCTTTATCGTGCTGGTGTCGCTGCTGGTACAGGGCACCAGCCTGCCGTGGGTGGCCAAGCTGCTCAAAGTGACCGTTCCGCCGGACCCGGCGCCGATCTCCCGCGCAGCCCTGGAAGTGCACGTCACCAGCGAGTGGGAGCTGTTCGTCTACCGCCTCGGCGCAGAAAAATGGTGCATCGGCGCGGCCCTGCGTGAGCTGAAAATGCCCGAAGGCACGCGCATCGCGGCCCTGTTCCGTGGCCAGCAACTGCTCCATCCGTCGGGTAGTACGGTGCTGGAAGTCGGCGATCTGCTCTGTGTGATCGGCCATGAACACAACCTGCCGGCCCTGGGCAAACTGTTCAGCCAGGCACCGCAACGCGGCCTCGATTTGCGCTTCTTCGGCGACTTCGTCCTCGAAGGCGACGCCCAGCTGGGCGCGGTTTCGGCGCTGTATGGCCTCAAGCTCGAAGGGATCGACCCGGACATGCCGCTGAGCCGCTTCATCACCCAGAAAGTCGGCGGCGCGCCGGTAGTGGGCGACCAGGTGGAGTGGAACAACACCATCTGGACCGTCGCGGTCATGGACGGGAACAAGATTGGCAAAGTCGGCGTCAGATTCCCCGAAGGAAGTCGCCCGGGCCCCGGACTCTTCCTCTAAACTGCGGGGCGACAGCACGCCCCCGATTCTTCACCTTGCTCGATCGGTCTCTATGCCAACCCTGCGCACTTTTCTCGCCACTGCCCTGCTGGGCCTGACCCTTTGTGTCGGCAGCGTCTACGCCGCCGACCCGCCCAGCGCCGACGCCATCCAGCAAACCCTGGACAAGCTGCCGGATCGCAAACTGCCCGACGCCGACATGAAGGCGCTGCAGTCGATCCTGCAACAGACCCTGACCTACCTGGGCAACAAGCAGGATTACGAGCAGCGCCTGGTCGACCTCAAGCGCCAGCTGGAAGACGCGCCGCGCCAGACCAGCGAGAACCAGCGCGAACTGACCCGACTCAAGGCCACCAAGGTCATTCCGGTGGCCCAACGCTACGCCACCCTGCCGGTGCCGCAGCTTGAGCAACTGCTGGTGCAGCGCAGCACCCAGCAAGGCGACCTGCAAAAGGAACTGGCCGACGCCAACAGCCTGACCATCGCCGCCCAGACCCGTCCCGAGCGCGCCCAGACCGAAATCAGCAGCAGCCAGACGCGTATCCAGCAGATCAATGCCACCCTCAAGGCCGGCAAGGACAATGGCAAAGCCCTCAGCGGCGACCAGCGCAACCAACTGAATGCCGAACTGGCCTCCCTGAATGCCCTGATCCCCCTGCGCCGCCAGGAGCTGGCCGGCAACAGCCAGCTGCAGGACCTGGGCAACAGCCAGCACGACCTGATCCAGGAAAAAACCGCGCGCCTGGAACAGGAGATCCAGGACCTGCAAACCCTGATCAACCAGAAGCGCCTGGCCCAGTCCCAGCAGACCGTCACCCAACAGTCCATCGAAGCGCAGAAAGCCGGCGGCAGCAGCCTGCTGGCCACGGAAAGCGCGGCCAACCTGAAGCTGTCCGACTACCTGCTCAAGAGCACCGACCGCCTCAACGACCTGACCCAGAAGAACCTGCAGACCAAGCAACAGCTGGACACCGTGACCCAGAGCGATTCGGCCCTGGACGAGCAGATCAATGTGCTCAAGGGCAGCCTGCTCCTGTCGAAGATTCTGTATAAGCAGAAACAAGCGTTGCCCCGCCTGACGGTGGACCGCGACCTGGCGGACGATATCGCCAACATTCGCCTGTACCAGTTCGAGGTCAACCAACAGCGCGAGCTGATCAGCTCCCCCAGCACCTATGTGGATAACCTGCTGGCCAACCAGCCGCCGGCCGACGTCACCCCGCAACTGCGGCGCACCCTGCTGGAACTGGCGATCACCCGCAGCGACTTGCTGGAGCGCCTGAGCCGCGAGCTGAGCGCGCTGCTCAACGAATCCATCACCCTGCAACTGAACCAGAAACAACTGCTCAGCACCGCCACCACCCTGCGCGCGACGCTCGATGAACAGATGTTCTGGATCCCCAGCAACAAGCCGCTGGACACCGAGTGGCTGGAAACCGTGCCGGCGCACCTGAGCAAGCAGGTCACCACCCTGCCCTGGGCCTCCAGCGTCAGCGAGCTGTACGACGGCCTGACCCAGCGTCCGCTGCTGTTTTTGCCGTTGCTGCTGCTGATCGGTGCCCTGTTGTGGCGCCGCAACGCGCTGTACGCGCGCCTGAAAAGAGTCCACCTGGACATCGGCCACTTCAAACGCGACAGCCAATGGCACACGCCCCAGGCGATCCTGGTGAATATCCTGTTGGCGATGCCGGTAGCACTGGGCCTGGCGCTGTGCGGCTACGCACTGCAAATAGATGCCCGTGGACAAAACGCCAACCTCGGCGCGGCCCTGTTGCAGATTGCCCAGGCGTGGCTGGTGTTCTACACCGCCTACCGCATCCTGGCGCCGGGTGGCGTGGCCGAGTTGCACTTCCGCTGGGAAAAGCCCCAGGTCGAATTCCTCCAGGGCTGGGTGCGCAAGCTCGGGCTGGTGGTGCTGGCCCTGGTGGCCGTGGTGGCGATTGCCGAGCATCAACCGGCGGCGCTGGCCGACGACGTGCTGGGCATTGGGGTGGTCCTGACCTGCTACGCCCTGATGGCCTGGCTGCTGGGACGCCTGCTGCTGCACAGCCCGACCCACGAAAAAGCCTCGCTGTTCCGCAAAGCCGTGGGCCTGCTGTTTACCGCCCTGCCTATCGCGCTGTTCATTGCCGTGTGCTTTGGCTACTACTACACCGCCCTCAAGCTCAGCGACCGGCTGATCAACACCCTGTACCTGCTGATGTTCTGGCTGGTCATCGAAGCCACCTTCGTCCGCGGCCTGGGCGTTGCCGCCCGACGCCTGGCCTATTCCCGCGCCCTGGCCAAACGCCAGGCCGCCAAGGAAGCCGGCGAAGGCGAAGCGGTGATCGAAGAGCCGACCCTGGATATCGAACAGGTCAACGAACAATCGATGCGCCTGATCCGCCTGGCGCTGCTCGGCGGCTTTATCGCGGCGCTGTACTGGGTATGGTCGGACCTGATCTCGGTATTTTCCTACCTGGACAACGTCACCCTGTACGAATACACCAGCGGCACCGGTGCCAATATCAGCATGGTGCCGATCAGCATCGGCGACCTGCTCGGCGCGCTGATCATCATCGGCATCACCTTTGCCCTGGCGCGCAACCTGCCCGGCCTGCTGGAAGTGCTGGTGCTGTCCAAGCTGGACCTGGCCCAGGGCAGTGCCTACGCCACGACCACCTTGCTGTCCTACATCATTGCCGGCGTGGGCTTTGTCTCGACCCTGTCCACCCTCGGCGTGAGCTGGGACAAGTTGCAATGGCTGGTGGCCGCGCTGTCGGTGGGCTTGGGCTTCGGCATGCAGGAGATCTTCGCCAACTTTATCTCCGGCATCATGATCCTGTTCGAGCGCCCGGTGCGGATCGGCGACACCATCACCATCGGCAACCTGTCGGGCACGGTAAGCAAGATCCGCATCCGCGCCACCACCATCACCGACTTCGACCGCAAGGACATCATCGTCCCGAACAAGACGTTCATTACCGGGCAACTGATCAACTGGTCGCTGACCGACACCATCACCCGTGTGACCCTCAAGCTGGGCGTGGACTACGGCTCCGACCTGGACCTGGTGAAGGAATTGTTGCTCAAGGCCGCGCGAGAAAACCCAAGGGTGTTGAAGGAACCGGAACCCCATGTGTACTTCCTCAACTTCGGCGAAAGCACCCTCGACCACGAACTGCGCATGCACGTGCGCGACCTCGGTGACCGCAACCCGGTGATCGACGAAGTGAACCGCTTTATCAACCGCGAGTTCAAGAACCACCACATCAACATCTCGTTCCGGCAGATGGAGGTGTACCTGAAAAACCTCCACGGCCAGGAGTACAAGCTGGTGCCGGTGGAGGACGAGAAGAGAACCATCGTCGGACCGGCCGAAGCGCAAGATGTGCCGGAGCCGCCGGACGGCAAAGTGGCGGATGCACCCGAGCCACCACCCAGCAAACTCGACTAAACGCCCTATCCCCAGCAGAATGCTCGGACATTCTGCTGGAGATGGCCGGTGAAAGCCCTCGACGAACTGACCTTCGACAACCGCTTCGCACGCCTGGGCGACGCGTTCTCAACCCACGTACTGCCCGAGCCCCTCGACGAACCGCGCCTGGTGGTGGCAAGCAATGCCGCCATGGCCCTGCTCGACCTCGACCCTGCCGTGGCGCAAACGCCGGTGTTCGCCGAGCTGTTCAGCGGCCATAAGCTGTGGGCCGAAGCCGAGCCGCGGGCAATGGTCTACTCCGGGCACCAGTTCGGCGGCTACACCCCGCAGCTGGGCGATGGTCGGGGATTGCTGCTGGGCGAGGTATACAACGAGGCCGGCGAGCATTGGGACCTGCACCTCAAGGGTGCCGGGATGACGCCCTACTCGCGCATGGGCGACGGCCGCGCGGTGCTGCGCTCGTCGATTCGGGAGTTCCTGGCCTCCGAAGCGCTGCATGCACTGGGCATCCCCAGCAGCCGTGCGTTGTGTGTGATCGGCTCCAGCACCCCGGTCTGGCGTGAGAAGCAGGAACGTGGGGCGATGGTGCTGCGCCTGGCCCGCAGCCATATCCGCTTTGGCCATTTCGAGTACTTCTACTACACCAAAAAGCCCGAACAGCAGGCCGAGCTGGCCGATCACGTGCTGAACCTGCACTACCCGGCGTGCCGCGAACAGCCCGAGCCGTACCTGGCGATGTTCCGTGAAATCGTCGAGCGCAATGCCGAGATGATCGCCAAATGGCAGGCCTATGGTTTCTGCCACGGCGTGATGAACACCGACAACATGTCGATCCTCGGCATCACCTTCGACTTCGGGCCGTTTGCGTTTCTCGACGACTTTGATGCGCACTTCATCTGCAATCACTCGGACCATGAAGGACGCTACTCCTTCAGCAACCAGGTACCCATCGGCCAGTGGAACCTCAGCGCGCTGGCCCAGGCGCTCACGCCATTTATCAGCGTCGATGCCTTGAAAGAAGCCCTTGGCCTGTACCTGCCGCTGTACCAGGCCCACTACCTGGACCTGATGCGCCGCCGACTGGGGCTGACCACTGCCGAAGACGACGACCAGAAGCTGGTGGAACGGTTGCTGAAGCTGATGCAGAACAGCGGCGTGGATTACACGCTGTTCTTCCGGCGACTTGGGGATGAATCCGCAGCGATGGCGGTGGCGAAGCTGCGCGATGACTTTGTCGACCTCGCCGGGTTCGATGCCTGGGCCGAGCTGTACACGGCCCGTGTTGCGCGGGATGGGGATTACAGCGAAGAGCAGCGCCGTGAGCGGATGCATGCAGTGAACCCGCTGTACATCCTGCGCAACTACCTCGCACAGAACGCTATCGCCGCCGCCGAATCAGGCGACTACAGCGAAGTGCAGCGACTGCATGAGGTGCTTTCCAAACCGTTCGAGGAGCAAGCTGGGATGGAACAGTACGCGCAGCGACCGCCGGATTGGGGCAAGCATTTGGAGATCAGTTGTTCGTCGTGATACGCGCCATGCCCACGGTTAGATGAACAGGTCGACCGGCACCTTGAAAAAATCCGCCAGCCAACGAATCTGTCGCACGTTCAGCTGGCGTTTTCCACTGAGGATTTCCGAGACCACCGATTGAGCGCCAACACCCGGCAAATCACTCTGAGTCAGGCCATGCTCCTGCATCATTGATCGCAATACGTCGACACCGCTCGCCTCAGGCATCGGCCAATGCTCCAGGTCATAAGCCTCGACCCAGTCACCGATGATATCGACAACGCCCATCAACGGATGGGCTTCGTCATCCCCGACGATATCCAGTAATTCGTCGAGCGCCTCCACCAACACATCGTAGTCAGCCTCGGTTTTGGGCTTGCGCAGCAGCGGTGATACGAATTGCCAGTGCTCGGCGACCTGCTCGATCAATACACTCATTTTCAATCACTCCTTCCATTTACCCTTGTCGTATTCCCGATGGTCCAGCACATGCCGAATATAAAGCCGCTGCATTCGGTAGCGCACAATCGCAATGAGCCGTAGCTTGTTACCACCGATGTTGAAGACGTGTAATGCCCCCACCTTATCCACTGCAGGAAAAATCAATTTCAACGCCGCGAAGTCCTCAGGATTGAGGACTTTGACTTTCCGATACCACTCATCCAAAGCAGTGGCTGAATGAGGCCACTTCAACTTGGCACTTCGGATTTGTTTCGCACTGATTACACGCATGCAACATCCCTATCGCATATTGCTATGAAGGTTAAACCCGAACGCCGACTATCGCAATTTGCTATGGCGCCGAACGGACCGATGGTGCTATTTCGAACAAGCACTTCCAGCCTAGATAGGCATGCGCCAATCGACATTTGCGAATCTGTTAGCACATGCGTCGTCACCCCCGAGCTTGATAAAGCTGATGCCTGACTCCAGATAGGGAGCATTGGCCACATCCACGGAGCCCACCATGTCCGAACCTCTCGTTATCCCCTGCCCCCATTGCAACGGCCTCAACCGCATCCCCGCAGAACGCCTGGGTGATACGCCCAAGTGCGGGCGCTGCAAGCAACCGGTTCTACTGGGCAAGCCTTTCGAGCTGAAACAAGGTGACTACGCCAGTCAGATCAAGGGCGACCTGCCGCTGCTGGTGGACGTGTGGGCCGATTGGTGTGGACCATGCAAGTCGTTTGCGCCGGTGTTTGAACAGGCGGCCGGGCAGCTGGAAGGCAAGTGCAGGCTGGCCAAGCTGGACAGCGAGGCCAATCCGCAGCTGTCGGCACAATTGGGGATTCGTTCGATCCCCAGTCTGATTCTGTTCAAGAACGGCCGCGAAGTGGCGCGCCAGAGCGGAGCGTTTCCGTTGCCGCAGCTGATGAGCTGGTTGCGTAGCCAGGGGGTGTAATCGGACCTGGAGAACAATGCAGGACAGTGTGGGAGGGGCTTGTCCCCTCCCACAGAGGTTTTGTGTCGCCAGCAAAATCAGGCGTTTTCCAGCAGGTTATGCAGCTCCACGAATTGCAGTGTGAGCTTGTGCCGTGGATCCAGGTGGATCAGCGGCTTGTTCTCCTGGTGCGACTCGCGCATGCGCACCGAGCTGGCCAGGTACACCGGCAACACCGGCAAGCCCTCGGCAATCAACTCATCGAGCATTTGCTGCGGCAGGCTCGCCCGCGCCTGGAACTGGTTGACCACGATGCCTTCCACTTCGAGGCCTTCGTTGTGGTCTTCCTTCAATTCTTCGATTTCAGCCAGCAGGCCATACAGGGCCTGGCGCGAGAAGCTGTCGCAATCGAAGGGGATCAACACACGATCAGCGGCAATCAGCGCAGAAACCGCATAAAAGTTCAGGGCTGGCGGGGTATCCAGGTAGATCCGATCGTAATCTTCGCCCAGCTCATCGAGCAGCTTTCGCAGCTTGTTGATCTTGTGCTTGGCCTCAAGCTTGGGCTGCAGGTCCGCGAGTTCGGCGGTGGCGGTAATGACGTGCAGGTTGTCGAAGGGGGTTTCGTAGATATCGACCTTGTTCTTCTTCGAAAACGGCCCGGAAGACAGGGTTTGCTTGAAAAAGTCCGCGATCCCCATGGGGATGTCGTCGCCAGTCAGCCCCGTCAGGTATTGGGTTGAATTGGCCTGTGCATCGAGGTCCACCAACAGGGTTCGATAGCCTTCGCTGGCGCTGACCGCCGCCAGGTTGCAGGCGATGCTCGACTTGCCAACACCGCCTTTTTGATTGAACACCACGCGCCGCATGGAAAAACCTCCGTGTATCAATGAATGTCCGAGTGTAGAGGGCAAAAGCGCCTGTTAGCTACCTCGTTCATCGATGCATTGCTGCATTGCATCGGGTCTGTCATATGTCGCGTACAAATGAAAAGGAAGTGTCCGACGATCCAAGTTGCCCCTCGTTGAAGGACAATCTGTAAACCTTCCCGACTTATTTGTAATCGGCCTTGCACAATTCTTTACCAAAGTTTGCTAGAACCCCGCAGCACCGGGATAATGCGCGCCACTCGGCGATTGCTCCTTGTCCCGGTATTCGGGGCCAAAAGCCGCACATGGAAGCCCGCAGGGGCGGGATAACTTCTCAGTGATCAACTTCAACATCGCCCAATGGCGCGCCTGGGCCCCCGGCCTGGAAAGCGCGGACGACTGGCACGCCTGGTGCCAGGCCCCGGTGTTGCTGCCTGCCAGCGATGCCTCGCCCGACGTGTCGTTCCTGCCAGCCATGCAGCGCCGCCGCCTGAGCCGCCTGGCGCGCATGGCGTTCAGCGTAGGCTGGCCGCTGGCCGACGGCCTGCAAGACCTGCCGCTGGTGTTTGTTTCCCGGCATGGCGAAACCCCGCGCACCCTCGACATCCTCAGCGACCTGGCCAACGACCAGCCGCTGTCGCCGACCCAATTCAGCCTGTCGGTGCACAACGCGGTGATTGGCCTGTGGTCGATCCTGCGCAATGAAACCAGCGAAATGACAGCCCTCGCCGCCGCCGGCGATGGCCTGGAGCACGGCATGCTCGAAGCCGCGGCCCTGCTCAACGAAGGCGCTCCGGCGGTATTGCTGGTCATCACCGAAGAACAGCCGCCCGAGGCCTACGCCAGTTGGATCGTTGACGTGCCGTTTCCCTACGCCCTCGGCCTGCTGCTGACGCCAGGCGACGAGTGGCAACTGGAACTCAGCGCCGGCACTGTCCAACCCACTCAAACCCAGTGGCCCCACGCCCTGAACCTGCTGCGCACCCTGCTTACCGAACAGGGCGCCTGCCAACATGCCTGGAAGAACCGTGTATGGAACTGGCAACGCAAGTCGTGAACGATAAGCCACGGGATGCCTACTACTGGCGCCTGTTCGCCACTGCCGCGAGCTTCTTCGTGTTCGGCGTCGGCGGGTTGTGCCTGCGTTTGCTGGTCTTTCCCCTGCTCAGCTGCCTGCCGGGCAACGTAGAAAGGCACCAGCGCCGCGCCCGCCATACCATCAGCAAGCTGTTCTGGTTCTTTATCCGCCTGATGCAACGCGCCGGCGTGCTGACCTACAGCGTCGAAGGCGCCGAAAGGCTCGGCCAGCCGGGCCAGATGATCATCGCCAACCACCCTTCGCTGATCGACGTGGTGTTCCTGATCGGCCTGATGCGCCAGACCAATTGCGTGATCAAGCAGAGCCTGTTTCAAAACCCGTTCACCCGTGGCCCGGTGCGCGACGCGGGTTACATAAGCAACGACGGCAGCGCAGACATGCTCGACGCCGCCGCTGACGCCCTGCGCAACGGCCAGACGCTGATCATCTTTCCCGAAGGCACCCGCACCACCCCCGGCGTGGCGCCCGCCTTTCATCGCGGGGCCGCCGCCATTGCCCTGCGCGGTGCGACAATCATCACCCCGGTAGTGATCAAGGTCAGCCCCACCACTCTGACCAAGGCAGAACCCTGGTATCGCATCCCTAAATGCCGTTTTCACTTCAGTTTGCGCGTGGGGGCCGATATAGAACCACAGGCGTTCGCAACACTGGGGCCCGCGCCCCAGGCCTCACGCAAGCTCAACGATTACCTGCACCATTATTTCATTAAGGAGCTCGCCGAAGATGAGCGACCAACACCGCCTTGAGCACGATATAAAGCTGTTGATCATCGAGGCCCTGGGCCTGGAAGACATCAGCGCCGATGACATCGGCAGCGACCAAACCCTGTTCGGCGAAGGCCTGGGCCTGGATTCGGTAGACGCCCTGGAATTGGGCCTGGCGATCCAGAAAACGTACGGCATCAAGATCGATGCCGACGCCAAGGACACCCGCAATCACTTCACCAACGTGGCCAGCCTTGCGGCGTTCGTCACGGCCAGACAGGCAGCTTGAGACCGGACCATGCAAACTCGTGACGATATTTTCAACACCCTGCGCGATGCCTTGGTGGAACTGTTTGAACTGCCCCCGGAGCGCGTCACCCTCGACGCCAACCTGTATCAGGACCTGGAGATCGACAGCATCGATGCCGTGGACCTGATCGACCATATCAAGCGCCAGACCGGCAAGAAGATCGCCGCCGAAGAGTTCAAGGCCGTGCGCACCGTCAACGACGTGGTTGAGGCGGTGTACCGTCTGGTCCAGCCTGCCGCATGAGCCGGCTGATCGGCCTTGGCCTGTTATTGGCGGGGCTGTTGTACCCGTTTGCGGTGTATTACGGCACCGAGCACTTTGCGCCCTGGCAATTCGGCCTGCTGCTGGGCAGCCTGTGGCTGCTGCGCGCGGTCACGGGTGCGGCGCGCCCCGGCAGCCGCTGGATGGCGTTGGCGGTGATCGTGTTTTGCCTGGCCCTGGCCTGGTTCGACAACCCGCACCTGTTGCGCTGGTACCCGAGCCTGGTCAGTGCGTTCATGTTGGCGCTGTTCGGCCTGAGCCTGAAATACGGCCCGCCGATGGTGGAGCGTCTGGCGCGCATGACCGACCCGGTGCTGCCGCCGCACGCGATCGTGTATACGCGCCAGGTCACCGTGGCGTGGTGCGTGTTTTTTCTGTGTAATGGCCTGCTCGCCGCCGCCCTCACCCTATGGGCGCCGTTGAGCTGGTGGACGTTGTACAACGGCTTGATTGCCTACGGGCTGATGGGGCTGTTGTTTGCCGTGGAATGGCTGGTACGACAAAGGGTTCGAGGCCGCGTATGAATGGGTTGAATCTTGAGCACCTGTTGCTCGAGCCGCTGGAACAGCGTTTGGTGACCACCGAACCTGCGATGAATCACGCCCAGCTGTGGGAGCACTCCCTGAGCCTGGCCGCCGGGCTGCAAGCCCGTGGCATCCAGCGCCTGGCCCTGCACCTGGAAGACGCCGGCCTGCTGGCGATTGCACTGCTGGGCGCCTGGCGCGCCGGGGCCAGCGTACTGCTGCCCGCCGATCTGCAACCCCAGACCCGCCAACGCTGGGACACGGTTGTCGACGCCTGGCTGACTGAAGCGGCAGACCTGGACGCGCTGTATCAAGCACCGTTGAGCCCGGCTGCCCTCGACCTGGACACCTGCCAACTGAGCCTGTGCACCTCCGGCTCCAGCGGCGAACCCAAGCGCATCGACAAGACCCTGCGCCAGTTGGCCAATGAGGTCCAGGCCCTGGAAGCGCTGTGGGGTTCAGACCTGAAAGACGCCTGCATCATCGGCAGTGTCGCCACCCAGCACATCTACGGTTTGCTGTTCCGCGTGCTGTGGCCGCTGTGCGCCGGGCGCAGCTTTGTGCGCCGCCAGCTGGCGTTTCCGGAAGACATGCAACGCGCCAGCCGCGAACACCCGCAATTCGCCTGGGTCGCCAGCCCGGCGCTGCTCAAGCGCATGGGCGACAACCTCGACTGGCCGGCGCTGAGCCAGGTATCGCGGGTATTTTCGTCGGGTGGTGCCCTGCCCATCGAGGCGGCCGGCAGTCTTTACGAGCGCTTGCAGCAATGGCCGACCGAGATCCTCGGCAGCTCGGAAACCGGCGGCATCGCCTGGCGCCAGGGCGCGCAACCCTGGCAGCCGTTCGCCGATGTACACCTGAGCCAGGACGCCGACGGTGCCCTGCGCATCGCCTCGCCATACTTGCCCGTCGGGCACATAGAACAAACCGCTGACGCGGCGCGCATCCATGCCGATGGTCGCTTCGAGCTGCTCGGGCGCCTGGACCGTATCGTCAAGCTGGAAGAAAAACGCATCTCCCTGCCCATGCTTGAGCAGGCGCTGATGGCCCACCCGTGGGTCGCCGAAACGCGCCTGGGGGTGGTGCAGGAAAACCGCGCCTCCCTCGGCGCGCTGGTGGTGCTGAGTGCCGACGGCCTGCACGCCTTGCGCAACCAGGGCCGACGGACTGTCACCCAGACCCTGCGCCAGCATTTGAGCCAGCATTGCGAAGCCCTGGCGCTGCCACGTCGCTGGCGGCTGCTGCGCCAGCTGCCGCTGAATGCCCAGGGCAAACTGCCCCAGGCCGATGTGGCCGCGTTGCTGCTGGCGCCCCGGCCCAAGGCGCCGGAAGTGCTGGAGCAAGTCGAAGTCGATGGCGAATGGACCTTGCAACTGAGCGTGCCGCCAGACCTGGCCTATTTCAGCGGCCACTTCCCGGTCACTCCGGTATTGCCCGGCGTGGTCCAGGTGGAGTGGGCGTTCAACCTCGGCCAACAACTGCTCGATCTGCCCGCCACCTTTGCCGGCATGGAAGTGCTCAAGTTCCAGCAACTGGTGCGCCCCGGCGACCGTATCGAACTGCACCTGCGCTTTGACCAGGAACGCGGCAAGTTGTATTTCGCCTACCGCAACGGCGTCGCCGCCTGCTCCAGCGGCCGCATCCAATTGGAAGCGGCCCATGCATAAGCTTTTGTGGCGAGCGGGCTTGCCCCGCGTTGGGCTGCGTAGCGGCCCCAAAACCTGCGCCGGAGGTCTGTCTGACAC